>JAAYSF010000049.1 GCA_012523975.1 Veillonellaceae bacterium | reverse complement strand
TCACAGAACGATATGCATGGCGGGCAATCTTTTGCTTTTTTTGATCGTGATATAGCTCCTTTTATGGCAAAGGCCAGTGAAGAAGAAGTTTATCAAGCAATGGAGGCTTTAATATATAACCTTAATAGTATGCATAGTAGGGCTGGTGCACAGGTTCCTTTTTCAAGCCTTAATGTTGGAACTGATACAACACCGGAAGGCCGAATGGTGACCAAAAACATACTACTGGCGTATGAGAAAGGTTTAGGACGCGGGGAGAATCCAATTTTTCCGAATATTATATTCCGAGTAAAAGACGGGGTCAATCTAAATCCCGGTGAGCCTAATTATGATTTATTCAAATTGGCTATTCGAGTAGCCGCTCAGCGGTTAAATCCCACCTTTAGCTTTATGGATTCTTCGTTTAACAAGCCATTTGGCGACCAGGTAAGTTATATGGGATGCCGTACCAGGGTTATGTCCAACAAGTGCGGTCCAGAAGTTACAGATGGCCGTGGCAACTTAAGTTTTACTACGATTAACTTACCTCGATTAGCAATAAAAGCTGAGCGCAATCTGATGAAGTTCTATCAGAGTCTTTCCGACTTAATTGATTTGACATGTGAGCAGCTATACCATCGTTATCAGGTTCAATGTAAGCTGAAAGTTCGAGATATGCCGTTTTTAATGGGACAAGGCCTCTATTTAGATTCCGAAAAACTTAAGCCTAATGATATAATTGAAGATGTTATCAAGCATGGTACGCTATCGGTAGGATTTATTGGCTTAGCTGAGGCACTTACCGCTCTGACGGGATATCATCATGGTGAAAATGAGGAATCTCAGGCGTTGGGCGAAGAGATTATTGCTTTTATGCGTAACAAGGTCGATAAAGCAGCTGATCGATATAATTTGAATTATACCTTATTGGCCACCCCAGCCGAAGGCTTATCAGGACGGTTTATAAAAATGGATAGGCAGGAATATGGTTTAATTGCGGGCGTTACTGACAAAGATTATTATACAAATTCATTCCATGTCCCTGTTGAATATCCAATAAGTGTTTTTGAAAAAGTCAAGCTTGAAGGTGTCTATCATAAGTACACTAACGCCGGCCATATAAGTTATGTTGAATTTAGCGCGCCGCCGATAAATAACCTTGGCGCAATTGAAGATATAATTCGTTATATGAAAGAGTGCGATTTTGGGTATGCCGGAATTAATTTCCCGGTAGATTTTTGTGAGAGCTGTGGATATTTAGGTGTAATTGACAGCGATAGCTGCCCAGTATGTAATACGTCTGATATTAGACGAGTTCGTCGTATTACCGGATATTTAAGTACAGTAGATCGGTTTAATGATGCTAAGCGCTCAGAGCTAGATAATCGTATCTCGCATGTCTAAATCATACCGGACAGAGGAAGTCAAACATGATAAGATATAAGGAAATTATTAATGAGTCAGTAGTTGATGGCTTAGGAATTCGGGTTGCGGCTTTTTTGCAAGGCTGCCCCCGGCATTGCGATGGATGCCATAATCCAGAACTGTTACCAATGGAAGGCGGAATCGAAGTCGGGGAAAAGGAATTCGCTGAAATGCTTTTAAGTAAAATTACTCCGCTCCATAGAGGAATTACATTTAGTGGTGGAGACCCTTTAATGCAGGCCGAAGCTTTACTCAAAGTGATATTTCTGGTTAAACGCCGCAATCCTAGACTGGATATTTGGGTATACACCGGATTTACTTTTGAAGAAATTAAGCGCATACCAGTTTTAAGCGTAATAGATTTTTTAGTTGATGGTCCTTTCATACAGGCTCAAAGGGATCTGAGGCTTCCATTTCGGGGTTCTGCTAATCAAAGAATCATTGATGTCTCTAGAACGCTGACAGCCGGACGGGTAATTGAGGCTGACATAGAAAGCGGCTATTCCAAGGCTGTCTAGATAAAGTAAGACTTGCTTCAGCTGAAGTTTAACCGAATTTATCCTGGGACTTAGACGCTATTAGCTTCCGCTTAGGAGGATGGGAGTCGTATAGCGTCTTGTTCATTGGATAATGGTAAAAACTCGGACTCCAAAATGAGTTCGAGTTTCTTATGACTTGCTAGAAAGTCTAACTTTTGGGTAAGAAATAAGAAAGAGAAAGACGACATAAGCTTTCACATGGGTAAGCTAAGTCTTTCTATTAGTGCTAAAGGGTGAGAGAGTTGTCTAGCTATGACTATTGCATAATTCCTGAAAATATAAAAGTGTTTGAAGACTTTATAATAAATCTACCTATCCAAGAAGAAGACAAGTTAATTATCAGAAAATCCCGAATTGTTAAAGTCAAGGTAAACACTAAACAAAATGTTTGGACTATATATTTAAGGTCACCAGTACATCTTCCCAAAACTCTGACAGATTTAATTCGTTGTAAGTTGTGTCAAAGCTGTGGTTTAACAAACATAGTATTCGTCCAAGAGATAAAATCGTTAGAAAATTATCTCACCGATGAATGGCGAGATTTTGTAAAAAAAGTCGCCATAGACAATCCAGCTATTCAGCACTTGCTTGAAACTGCTAAGTGGAATATTGATAATGATACATTAATTATAGAGACAATGGGCGAGTTATCGTCAGAACTTATACAAACATATGGAATTATACACAATATTAAAAGTTTGATTTTAGAAGAATTTGGCCGTAACTTAAACGTTAACTGTGTGGTTGGCTTTCGGGAAGATAAAGAAACATATCAGGATGACTTGCTAACCCCGGAGTACCTTGAAGCTATTAGCGAGACTAAATCAGATTCTGAAAAAAAGACCAGCCAGGCAAGTCCTATTATTTTTGGTCGAAATATAAAAGATCAGTCACAGCCAATTTGCTTAGTTCAAGATGAAGGACGAAACATTGTTTTAGAAGGTCAGTTATCTTCGGTGGAAAGCCGTGAATTAAGAACAGGTCGATTCCTATTGACATTTGACATTAGCGATTCATCAGACGGCATCAGTGGCAAGGTTTTCTTCGATGATAAAGAGCAGTTTGATAAAGTTTTAAAAGCTATGGGTGAGAATACAATGGTGAAAGTCAAAGGTACCGTCCAGTTTGATAAGTTTGCAAATAATGATCTCGTTATTTTTGCCGATAGTATGTGCAAGATTGACAAACCCGAGCGAACTGACGATGCTGAAATTACTCGTATCGAATTGCACGCCCACACCCAAATGAGCAATATGGATGCTGTTGTTTCAGCCAAGAAACTAATCACTACTGCGGCAAAATGGGGACATGATGCGATAGCAATTACTGATCATGGTGTTGTGCAAGCATTTCCTGAAGCGCATGAAGTAGCTGAAAAAGCGGGCATAAAAGTTATTTATGGAATGGAAGGTTACTTGTTTGATAACGATATCAATCAAGCACGGCATATTATTATCTTAGCTAAAAATGAAATAGGTTTAAAAAACTTATACCGACTGGTATCGATATCTCATTTAAAATATCTTCATCGCACACCTAGAATACCGCGTAAGGTATTGATAGAATATCGCGAAGGTCTTATTCTTGGATCTGCTTGTGAGGCTGGTGAGCTAATTCATGCTATTGTTAATGGAGCCAGCGAGGAAGAGTTAACTGCTATAGCATGCTTTTATGATTATCTAGAGATTCAGCCCATTGGTAACAATGCGTTTCTTGTTCGTGAAGGAAAAGTTGCCGATGACGAAGGCTTACGTCAAATTAATAAAAGAGTTTGTGAACTTGGAGCAAAACTTGGCAAGTTAGTTGTTGCAACAGGCGATGTGCACTTCTTAAACGCGGAAGATGAAGTTTATCGGCGGATACTCATGGCTGGTAAGGGTTATAGTGATGCCGATAATCAGCCGCCATTATATTTTAGAACTACTAGCGAGATGATAGATGAATTTTTGTATTTAGGTAAAGAGAAGGCTTATGAGGTTGTTGTAGAGAATCCCCGCCTTATAAACCAAGCCATAAGTAAATTTAAGCCAATACCTGACGAATTGTATTCGCCTCAGATTCCTGGAGCAGAAGAACAGATCCGTTCGATGTCGTATTGCAGGGCTGAGGAGCTTTATGGCAGTCCGCTACCGGAGATAGTAGCTGCCCGCTTAAAGAACGAATTAGATTCAATAATTAATAACGGTTTTGCGGTATTATACTTGATTGCCCACAAGTTAGTTAAAAAATCACTCGATGATGGATACTTAGTTGGTTCGAGAGGGTCTGTAGGATCTTCCTTTGTTGCAACAATGACCAATATAACAGAGGTAAATCCTCTTCCTC
The DNA here is from genome assembly GCA_012523975.1 of Veillonellaceae bacterium. Classification (NCBI taxonomy): domain Bacteria; kingdom Bacillati; phylum Bacillota; class Negativicutes; order Veillonellales; family Veillonellaceae; species Veillonellaceae bacterium. The sequence goes on along the minus strand of JAAYSF010000049.1, from coordinate 46,852 downwards.
CGCATTGGCGATGTCCTAATTGCAGATACTCGGACTTTGTAACTGACGGAAGTTATGGGGGCGGTTTTGACTTGCCCGACAAATTATGTCCCAACTGCAATGTTAAGATGACAAAGAATGGGCATGATATACCGTTTGCTGTCTTTATGGGTTTTCACGGCGATAAAGTTCCTGATATTGACTTAAACTTTTCAGGTGATTATCAGCCTGTGGCTCATAAATATACTGAAGAATTATTTGGCCGGGACAATGTGTTTAGAGCAGGGACAATTGCAACAATCGCCGATAAGACAGCCTATGGTTATGTAAAAAATTATTTTACAGAAAAGGGTTTAAATCCTCGAAACGCTTATATTAACAGTTTATTAAAGGGCTGCACAGGAGTTAAGCGTACTACTGGTCAGCACCCTGGAGGCATTATGGTTGTTCCGCGCGATATGGACGTTCACCATTTTACGCCCATACAGCGTCCCGCTGACGACAAAAACTCCTCCACTGTTACCACGCATTTTGATTATCATTCGATAAGCAGCCGCTTGGTTAAGCTTGATATTCTAGGACACGACGATCCTACTGTAATCAAGATGCTTGAAGATCTAACTAACATAGATGCAAAAACTATTCCGTTTGATGATGCTGAAACAATGAGTCTGTTTTCTTCAACGAAGGCATTAGGATTAATACCGGAGCAGTTAGGCAGTAAGGTTGGTACTTTTGGCATACCTGAGTTTGGTACGAAATTCGTCCGGCAAATGTTAGAAGATACTACTCCTAAAACATTTAGTGAACTAGTCCGTATAAGCGGCTTTTCACATGGTACTGACGTTTGGCTTAATAATGCCCAAGATTTAATAAAAGCCGGTACAGCTAAATTATCAGAGGCTATCTCTGCACGTGACGATATAATGATCTACCTTATACATAAAGGGGTAGAGCCTCAGCTAGCTTTCAAAATTATGGAGGGCGTTCGAAAAGGCAAAGGAATTAAGCCGGAGGATGTTGAAAAGATTCGTCAAAATGGAGTACCGGAATGGTATATAGAATCTTGCCAAAAAATTAAATATATGTTTCCTAAAGCCCATGCAGTAGCATATGTCATGATGGCTTTCCGAATTGCGTATTGTAAGGTTCATTATCCATTGGCATTTTATGCGTCATACTTCACAGTCAGAGCTACCGAATTTGATGCCGATCTCATCGTAAAAGGTGAGAATGCCATACGCAATAAATTGTCCGAGCTAGAGCAAAAAGGCAATAACCTAACTGCAAAGGAAAAAGGACTCCAAACGATTTGCGAAATGGCTTTAGAAATGTACTTACGTGGATTTGTCTTTAACAAGGTCGATCTTTATGCATCGGATGCCACAAAATTTATTATTACTGCAGACGGTCTGCTGCCGCCGTTAGCTGCCCTGCAAGGACTCGGGGACACGGCAGCTCGAAACATAGTGGAAGCTCGTTGTGGTCGTCCGTTTTCTTCGATTGAAGACCTAAGAGCACGTAGTCGTATATCCAAGGCGGTGATTGACATATTGAAAGGTCATGGCTGCTTGGACGGATTGCCGGAAACAGATCAGATGATGTTATTCGGATAATCGACCCTAGTCCTGAAGTTTATGTTGTAAAAAGTCTTTGGTAGTGATATAATAAATATAATAATCGTTGCAAGCGTTTTGAGAGTGGGTGAGCTAACCCACTCTTTATGTTATTATTGCTTTTTACTGCCAAATATAGGTATAGTTGCATGTAGTCTTAGGTAACAATAAGATTAAATTTAGTTAAGTAAGGGAGGATTTCGATGTCTAGAGAAAAAATCGAAAGCCTAGTCGAAGAGTTGGTTTTAGATATTATTAACGGCAGTGATTTGGAACTGGTTGACGTAGAGTTTATAAAGGAACGTGACTGGTACTTGCGGGTTTTCTTGGATAGAGACGGCGGTGTTGAACTCGATGATTGCCAAACAGTAAGTGAACAGCTTGAAAAGAAGCTTGATGAGTTAGATCCAATTAAAGAAAGTTATTATTTAGAGGTTTCTTCACCAGGATTGGATCGAGCCTTAAGGAAAGAGCGTGATTTTGTCCGTCATATTGGTGATAAAGTAGAAATAAGCACTTTTGCTCCGATAAACGGACAAAAAAGTATTGTTGGCACCTTAAAGGGATTACAAAATGGTGATATTGAACTTGATATCGATGGCACTGTAATGCATGTGCCTAGGGAAAAAGCTTCACAAGTAAGGCTACATATTGAATTTTAAAAATAAGAGTGAAAAATTGAATAGGGGGAATTCATGGTGAATGCGGAATTTATGCTGGCATTCGAACAATTAGGGAAAGAAAAAGGCATTGCCCCGGAAGTGCTATTTGACGCAATTGAGGCCGCACTGATTTCAGCTTACAAACGAAATTTTGGATCGGCGCAAAATGTCCGAGTTTCGCTTGACAGAAGCACAGGTGAGATTCATGTTTATGCCCGTAAAAATGTTGTGGAAACGATAACAGACTCGAGACTGGAAATGGACTTAGAAGAGGCCCGTGCGGTTGACGTTCGGTATGAACTAGGCGATATTGTAGAGATAGAAGTAACGCCAAAAGATTTTGGAAGAATAGCAGCTCAAACCGCCAAGCAGGTAGTTGTTCAACGTATTCGCGAAGCCGAGCGGGGAATTATTTACGAAGAATTTTCAAATCGTGAAAGTGATATTTTAACTGGTATAGTGCAGCGTATCGAGCAAAAAAACGTATATATAGACTTAGGAAAAGCTGAGGCGATTTTAGCTCCCTCTGAGCAAATAATGGGTGAGATTTATAGACATGGTGATAGACTTAAAACATACATAAATGAAGTTAAGAAAACAACTAAAGGCCCACAAATTCTTGTATCCCGTACTCATCCAGGATTGCTTAAAAGGCTTTTTGAGTTAGAGGTGCCGGAAATTCACGATGGTATCGTTGAAATTAAATCGGTCGCGCGTGAGCCTGGACTACGATCTAAAATTGCAGTATATTCTCGAGACGAAAATGTAGATCCTGTGGGGGCATGTGTTGGTCATAAAGGTATGAGAGTGCAAGCTATAGTTAACGAATTAAAAGGCGAGAAAATCGATATCGTGAAGTGGAATGCAGATCCCGCTAAATATATCGCTAATGCCTTAAGTCCAGCAAAGGTTATAACAGTAGAAGTAAATGAGATTGAAAAGGTTTCGAAGGTCGTAGTTCCTGACTATCAGTTGTCTTTAGCCATTGGCAAAGAAGGACAAAATGCTAGACTTGCTGCTAAACTCACCGGTTGGAAAATTGATATTAAAAGCGAATCTCAAGCCCAAGCGTATTCCGCTAGTCAGGAGGAATAACAGTGAAACAAAGAAAAATACCACAGCGTATGTGCGTTGGGTGTCAGGAGATGAAGAATAAGAAAGAACTATTAAGAGTTGTTCGTACACCTGATGGTGATGTTTTAATCGATTCAACCGGCAAAAAGGCTGGCAGAGGCGCTTATATCTGTGCCAGTGAGCCGTGTTTCGCAAAAGCTTATAAGGAGAAGCGATTAGAACGTGCTCTGAAACATGAAATAGCACCGGCGGTATATGAACAACTTCGCGGAAGCATAACCTATGAACAATCATAAACTTCTGTCAATGCTAGGATTAGCTATGAAGGCGAGAAAGCTGGTTTCCGGTGAGCTTGCTGTTGAAAACGCGGTTAGGTCTGGTAAGGCGAAACTTGTTATAGTAGCAGAAGATGCTTCTGAAAACACAAAAAAAAGCTATCGCGATTTAACTAATTTCTATAAAATACCAATTTATGAATGTGTCACCAAAATAGATTTGGGGATGGCTATTGGTAAGGCAAGTCGGGTTGCAGTAGCTATTGTCGATACGGGATTTAGTAAAGCTATAACAAAGGCATTATTCGATAAGACTATGGGAGAGTAAGAAAATGGGGGTGGATCAATGTCCAAATTTAGGATATATGAATTAGCTAAAGAGTTTAATACTACGAGCAAAGTGATAATAGATATACTAGGTCGTAATAATGTTACGGCTAAGAATCATATGAGTTGTGTTGATGAAGATGCCAAAGCGGTAATTAAGAGGACGTTTGCACATAAAGGAGATGTTACCGATACCAACAGTGCAAATAAGCAATCTAGCACTCCAGCAATGAGCGGAGCGCAGAATCAGAAGCCTAGAGATAACCAGAAAAATCTCAATGAGCAAACCGATGTACGTCAAGTAGATCCTAAAGGTCAGTACCAGCAGGGACAGCAGCGTCCGCAAGGTCAGTACCAGCGGGGACAGCAGCGTCCGCAAGGTCAGTACCAGCGGGGACAGCAGCGTCCGCAAGGTCAGTACCAGCAGGGACAACAGCGTCCGCAAGGTCAGTACCAGCAGGGACAGCAGCGTCCGCAAGGTCAGTACCAGCAGGGACAACAGCGTCCGCAAGGTCAGTACCAACAGGGACAGCAGCGTCCGCAAGGTCAGTACCAACAGGGACAACAGCGTCCGCAAGGTCAGTACCAACAGGGACAACAGCGTCCGCAAGGTCAGTACCAGCAGGGACAACAGCGTCCGCAAGGCCAGTACCAGCAGGGACAACGACGTCCGCAAGGTCAGTACCAGCAAGGACAACAGCGTCCTCAACAGCAAACTAACCAAATGCATAATCAAAGTAGCCAGAAGCATCGTCAACAGTCTAGTGCTTCTAATACTCCAAATACTAGTAATCGTACCAATGATCGAAACCAATATAACAATCATTCAAGAAGCCAAGATAGAAATAGAAGAAATAACCAAACGAATGCAAATCGTCGTAATTCAAGCCATCATGGACGTCAAGCGCCAACCCCAAAAATTGAATCTCCGACACCTAAAATCATTCAGATTGGCGAATCAATAACAGTCAAAGAGCTTGCGTTAAAGTTAGGACGGGAAGTTAGTGAAGTTATCAAAAAATTGATGATGCTTGGAATAATGGCTAGCATTAATCAAGAGGTTGATTTTGATACAGCAACAATTCTTGCAGGAGAGTTTGGAACTACAGTTGAAGAGTTGCCTCCCGAAGAAGATCCTACCGAAATTCCAGAGATTGAAGATGATCCTGCCACATTAGTGCCGAGGCCTCCGGTAGTTACCGTTATGGGGCACGTTGACCATGGTAAAACATCACTGTTGGATGTAATTCGCAAAACGCATGTCACCTCGCAGGAAGCAGGCGGAATTACTCAACACATTGGTGCATACCAAGTCATTTCACAAGGAAAGAAAATTGCCTTTTTAGATACACCGGGCCATGAGGCTTTTACGGCTATGCGCGCGCGTGGTGCTCAAGTTACCGACGTAGCTATTTTAGTCGTTGCGGCTGATGATGGAGTTATGCCGCAAACAATTGAAGCTATAAATCATGCTAAATCGGCAAACGTACCTATAATTGTAGCGATAAACAAAATAGATCGACCTGGTGCAAACCCAGATCGTGTCAAACAACAGCTTTCAGAGCATGGACTAATACCTGAAGACTGGGGCGGAGATACCATCACTGTGCCTGTATCCGCTCACCAGAAAACGGGTATAAGCGATTTGCTAGACATGATTGTACTGGTAGCTGAAATGCAGGAACTGAAGGCTAATCCGAACAGAAACGCTTATGGAACTATTATTGAGGCTAAACTAGATAAAGGCCGTGGCCCTGTTGCTACCGTTCTCGTGCAAAAAGGAACACTGCATATTGGTGATTCAATCATAGCTGGTACTGCTTATGGCAAGGTGCGGGCAATGATCAATGACCGTGGCGAAAAGGTTAAAAAGGCTGAACCATCTACACCTGTTGAAGTATTAGGTTTGGCAGATGTACCTGAAGCCGGAGATGTCCTGGTTGCAGTTGAAGAAAAAATTGCGCGAGCTGTAGCTGAAAAACGTATTGCTAAAAAGCGTACCGATGAGTTGGCGCACTCGCAAAAAGTTTCGCTGGATGATTTATTCAAACAAATTCAGGAAGGCAACATTAAGGATCTTAATATTGTTATAAAAGCAGATCTCCAAGGGTCGGTCGAAGCATTACGACAGGCATTGCTAGCCTTAAACACAAACAATAAAGAAGTTCGAGTTACTGTTGTTCACGCCGGTGTTGGGGCGATCAACGAATCCGACGTAATGCTGGCATCTGCCGCAAATGCACTTATTATTGGTTTTAATGTACGGCCAGATGCGAATGCTAGAAAGGCGGCCGAAACCGAAAAAATCGATATCAGATCTTATCGCGTAATTTATGAAGCCATTAATGATGTCGAAGCTGCAATGACAGGAATGCTTGCTCCTCAATATAAGGAGGTTATTCAGGGGCGGGCGGAGATTCGGCAGGTATTCACAATTAATAAAAATGTCGTGGCAGGCGCGTATGTGCTTGAAGGTAAAGTCACGAGTACTTCAAAAGTGCGTGTAATTAGAGACGGGGTAGTTGTTCATGAAGGAGAGATCGAATCACTGCGACGTTTTAAAGATGATGTGAAAGAAGTAGCTTCAGGGTATGAGTTTGGCCTTACCATCGAAAAGTTCCGTGACATTAAGGAGCAAGATATTGTTGAAGTATATGCAATGGAACAAATTAAGCCTAATAGCTAGTCCGGAAACGGAGGAATAAATGTGGGGCAACTTAGAGTAGAAAAAGTTCAGGAATTTATAAAACAAGAAATAAGTAAAATCATATTAACTGAGATTAAAGACCCACGTGTTGGATTTGTAACTGTTACAAATGTTGAAGTTACTGCTGATTTAAGAAGTGCCAAGGTATTTGTTAGTTTAATGGGTAGTGATGAGCAGAAGGCAACTACTTGGGCTGGGCTGCATAAAGCACTAGGTTTTATGCGGTCTGAAATCGGAAAAAGGATTCGAATGCGGTTTACACCAGAATTATCCTTGCATATAGACGAATCCTTGGAATACAGTGCGCATATTCAGGAATTATTGCTTAAAATAAAGCAGCAGGAGGAGAGCGCGAAGTAAATGGATTGTTCTCTGCGGCAAGTTGCCAATTTATTAGAAAATGCCAATAACATTCTTATTACCGCGCATATTCATCCGGACGGGGATAGCTTAGGATCAATGTTGTCCCTTAATAAATATTTGATATCATGTGGAAAATCAGTCCAGATGATAATTGACGATGATGTGCCAAAGCTTTATAAATTTCTACCGGGTAGTGAGAATATTGCTCGGGTTTCGGAATTAGCAATTTCTCCGGACTTGCTTGTTGTATTGGACGCAAGTGATATTGAGAGAATCGGCGAAGTCGGGAGAATTGCTAAAGTACCGATTTTAAACATTGACCATCATATATCGAATACCAAATTTGCTGACTATTGGTATATTGATAGTAAGGCGGCAGCAACAGGTGAAATTATCTTAGATCTTTTAAACATGGATAATGCACTGATTAGCGTTGATATGGCAACTTGCTTATACACGGCAATTGCTACTGATTGCGGATTTTTTCGATATGCAAATACATCTTCACACACACATCGATGTGCTGCTCAGCTAATTGAGTGTGGTGTGAAGCCCAATATTATATCAGAATATATGGAAACAAAACCGCTTGCCAGCCTAATGAATACGCTAGAAGTATTAAAAACCTTGGAATTGCATTGTAATGGGAAAATTGCCGCAGTATCTGTAGAACATTCAGAAAACGACAGCGCAGATAGTACTGAGGGTCTTATAAACTATCCTCGCAATATTGAGGGAGTTGAAATTGCGATAATGTTTAAGTTTACTGAACAAAGTTCAGCTAGAGTGAGCTTTCGGTCAAAATCTGTAGATGTTAGTGAGTTGGCATTATCCTTTGGCGGAGGCGGCCATGTGCGGGCATCCGGCTGTACTGTTAGCGGCGGTACTATAGATGAGATTAAAGAAAAGGTTGTTAAGGCTGCGGAAAAATTAATCAGGGGAACAGCATAATGGACGGCGGTTTCTTAAGTATATTAAAACCGCCGGGCATGACTTCCCATGATGTAGTATCCTATATAAGAAGAACTTATAGTATAAAACGGGTAGGTCACGCTGGTACGCTTGATCCGGCGGCTGCCGGAGTTCTTCCGATTGCGATAGGACAAGCAACGCGACTTCTAGAATATCTTGCAGCCGATGATAAAAGCTATCGGGTTGAAATGACTCTTGGCTATGAGACTGATACAGGTGACGACACTGGAAGCATAATCGAATATAGTACTGATTTATGTCCTAATCGCAAAGAAATTGAAAGAGTTTTGTTTTCATTTATTGGTAATATTGAACAAGTTCCGCCTATGTATTCAGCTATTAAAGTTGACGGGAAGAGGCTATATGAATTAGCACGCAATGGAGTGACGATAGAGCGCAAAACCCGTTCAATAACAATTAGTAATATCGAACTGCTTGACATAGTTGGTAATAGAGTATTATTTGATGTGGCTTGTTCTAAAGGAACTTATATTCGCTCCCTGTGTATTGATATTGGTCGGAAGCTAGGCTGCTTAGCAACTATGACTTTTTTGCTACGAACAAGGGTTGGTCAGTTTACTGTGCAGGACTCGAAAACTCTTGAAGAATTATCGGAAGGTCCGCTAGAAGCCATTGTTTCTCCCGACTGCTTTATCAAATTGCCTGCTATTGAGTTGGAGTCACAGCAGGCGGCTGCTTTCAAAAATGGACGAACAATTGAATATAATACGAATGGAAAAGGTCTTTTCAAAATTTACGATTCTGTGGGAACGTTTGTTGGTATTGGGAAGAAAGAAAACTCTATATGGCTAAAACCTGTAAAAGTTCTATCTTCCATAAAACAACAATAAACTGGCATTGACGTGAGGAGATAATATGGAGATTTATACAACTATAACTAATTTGACTAAGCGCTTTCCCAAGATAGCTGTGGTATTAGGAACATTTGATGGTGTTCATCTAGGTCATCAAAAAATCATTTCCCGTGCAGTAGAACTAGCTAAATCAATGGGAGGCACTAGTGTCGTATTTACTTTCAGCAATCACCCGCTATCCATTGTAGCGCCGAATCGTTGCCCGCAACAGATTTCAACACCTGACTATAAATCAGAATTGCTTGCAGATATAGGTGTAGATGTATTGCTTAATATCCCTTTTACTCACGATTTTGCTAGGATGTTGCCAGAAGAATTTTTAAGTCAGCTAGCTCGAAACTTAAACCCCAAATATGTGGTAGTTGGCCCTAATTATAGTTTTGGTTATAAAAGTGCCGGTACACCGGAATTATTAAAAAGTGCTGAGCAACAATATGGTTTCAAGGCTGAAATAATGGAGGCCTTTGAAATAGATGGAACAATCATAAGCAGTACCTTGATAAGACAACTAATAAAAGAAGGCAAAGTGGCTGATGCTGCTAAACTTTTAGGAAGGCCATTTAAGCTAAAAGGAAAGGTCATAAAGGGTGAGCAGCGGGGGAGGACATTGGGCTACCCAACCGCCAATCTTGCCGTTATACCAGATCTAATAGCGCCAGCTGATGGTGTGTATGCTGTAAAGGTATACACATCTCTGGCTACTTATAGTGGCATAGCTAATATTGGAACTAATCCGACATTTAATGGCCATGATCGCCGTATAGAGGTTTATCTGTTTAATTATACGGGCGACCTATATGGTAAAACAATCGGCGTAGAATTTTTTGAATACATTCGTGGTGAAAAAAAATTTTTGAGTGCTGAGCAGCTTGTTGATCAAATTCGCCGCGATATCTGTACTGCACAAGAATATTTTTGCAACAACTGTAAAGTGATGTAGGTAATTCTGTTTACATTAGTTATAGGGTATGATAGAATATCAATGTTGCTAAAACAACCATAGTCGAACCATGGCGAGGATAGTCGAATCTCCAGCGATTGTCTTGGCTATTGGGGATATTACTGAAAAGGAGGTGACCATTATGTTAACACCAGAATTGAAGAAACAATTAATCGAGAAATACCGTCTACATGATGCTGATACCGGATCACCGGAAGTACAAATTGCTATTTTAACTGAGAGAATTAACTACTTGACTGATCACTTGAAAGAGCATAAAAAAGACCATCATTCTCGTCGCGGTCTTCTAAAAATGGTCGGTCAGCGTAGAGGTTTATTAAACTATCTTCGTGACAATGATATTGAACGTTATCGGACCATTCTCCAGAAACTGAATCTTAGAAAGTAATAAAAAGCGGAATTTTCCGCTTTTTTATTTTTAAAGGTTAAACTTGGCTAAAAAAGGGTATAATAAAAAAAATGTCGAAGAAGTATTTGGAAAAAGAATAGGGGTTCTTAGAGGAGGAAAACTAAATATGCATAGTTTTGAAATGCAGATTGGCGGCCGAAATTTGATAATTGAATCAGGCAAAATGGCCAAGCAAGCAAGCGGAGCTGTTTTAGTCCGGTATGGCGATACTGCAGTTTTGGTAACAGCGACAGCATCGGCTGAACCAAGAGAAGGAATTGATTTTTTTCCGTTAACTGTTGACTACGAAGAGCGTCTATACTCGGTTGGAAAAATTCCCGGAGGATTTATTAAGCGCGAGGGCCGTCCAAGTGAATCTGCTATCTTGGCTGGGCGTTTAATTGATAGGCCCATTAGACCATTGTTTGCTGACGGATTTCGAAATGACGTCCAAGTAGTAGCTACCGTGCTGTCTGTTGATCAAAATAATTCGCCTGAAATCCCTGCCATGATTGGTGCATCTTGTGCTCTCTGTATTTCTGATATTCCATTCAATGGTCCTATTGGTGGAGTTCGTATTGGTAGGATTAGTGGGGAGTTTGTTATTAATCCGACAATAGAACAGCAAGAGCAGAGTGAACTAAATTTAGTTGTAGCAGGGACAAAGGATGCTGTTTTAATGGTTGAAGCAGCTGCAAAGGAAGTTTCAGAAGAGATTATCCTAGACGCAATTGAATTTGGTCATAATGTTATTGGTGAAATAGTTAAGTTTCAGGAAACAATTGTTTCCCAGATAGGCAAAGAAAAACGTCAGATAAAATTGTATGAGGTTCCGGAGGAAATAGCAAGCGCAGTACATGACTATGTAGCGGACAGACTTGAAGCAGCTGTTCGAAACGCTGATAAACTTGCTCGTGAAGAGGCTATAAAACTTGTTAAGCAAGATGCGGCATTGCAATTTGCTGAAATCTACCCGGACAATGCCAAGGAAATTCAATACGTAATTCAAAAGATATTAAAAGGTATTGTTCGTCGCATGATTACAGTTGATAAAATCCGCCCGGATGGACGTGCGCTAGACGAGGTTCGACCGATAACATGTGAAGTAGGTGTACTTGCGCGAACCCATGGCTCAGGATTATTTACCAGAGGCCAAACCCAAGTTCTTAATATTGCAACACTTGGTGCTATTGGAGACGAACAAATTCTTGATGGATTAGGTGTTGAAGAATCGAAGCGATATATGCATCATTACAACTTCCCTTCATTCAGTGTTGGTGAGACAAGGCCTTCACGCGGACCAGGCCGCCGCGAAATAGGCCATGGAGCACTTGCAGAAAAGGCTCTTGTGCCTGTTATTCCTTCCGAGACTGAATTCCCTTACACAATCCGATTGGTTTCTGAGGTATTGGAGTCTAACGGTTCATCTTCGATGGCTAGCGTATGCGGAAGTACCTTGTCCTTGATGGACGCAGGGGTTCCAATTAAACGGCCAGTTTCCGGAGTGGCAATGGGACTTGTTAAAGAAGGCGAGAATTTCACGATTTTAACAGATATTCAAGGTATGGAAGATGCCTTAGGTGATATGGACTTCAAAGTTGCTGGTACTGATAATGGTGTTACCGCAATTCAAATGGATATTAAAATCGGTGGTATTAATAAAGCAATATTAACAGCTGCTCTTGAACAGGCAAAGAGCGGTCGCAAGCATATTCTTGGCAAGATGCTTGAAGTAATAAGTCAGCCAAGACCGGAATTGTCTCCATATGCTCCGAGAATCATTACCATGGAAATAGATCCTGATAAGATTCGCGATGTTATAGGACCAGGCGGCAAAACTATTAAAAAGATAATTGATGAAACCGGGGTAACAATTGACATCGAGGATGACGGTAAGGTTTTCATAGCCGCAGTCGATGTTGAAGCTGGACAAAAGGCTGTTCGCATTATCGAAACGCTAGTTAGAGACGTCGAAGTTGGCGGGATATATCTCGGCAAAGTAACGCGATTAATGAATTTTGGGGCATTTGTTGAAATACTGCCCGGTAAAGAAGGATTAGTTCACATTTCACAATTAGCACTTGAAAGAGTGGCTAAAGTTGAGGACGTAGTAAAAGTTGGCGATGAAATTATGGTAAAAGTTGTTGAAATAGATCGCCAAGGAAGAGTTAACCTATCGAGAAAAGAACTGCTTAAGGCTGAACAAGATAAACAGCGAAATGAAAATAGTTAAAACATAAACCATCAGGTTTATGTTTTTTTTTCATTAAATCCCTCTTTGAGTAATAGGATTATCATAGAGGTGATTGTATGAAAGTGATATTCGTAACATCTGTTCGGCACTGGTATATAGTGTTTACAGTTGGCTTTTTCCTGGCTATTGCTGCCCTATCAGGCATATTGCAGCCGATATTGAGTGCTGAGATACCGGGTAAGCCTCAGCCAATTTTTCATGGGAATCCTGCAGTACCAAAAGTGGCTTTTGCCTGCAATGTTTTTTGGGGCGAAGAATTTCTGCCTGATATGTTGAATACGCTTGCAGCTAACGACGTTAAAATAACCTTTTTTATTGGCGGAAGCTGGGCTAAGCGTTATCCTGATGTCCTAAAAGATTTAGCCGGACACGGCCATGAGCTCGGAAATCATAGTTATAGTCATCCTCACCCTAACTCACTTAGTAAAGAAAAAAATAAAGAGCAAATTATCAAAACGCAAGACTTGGTTAATGAGCTAACTGGTGTTAAGACTTTACTATATGCTCCGCCCTATGGAGAATACAATGATACTGTGCTATTAGCTGCTAAAGAACTGGGTTACGAAACAATAATGTGGAGTATAGATACAATCGACTGGCAACGTCCGCCAGTTGAAATCGTTAAAAGCCGAGTGCTAAAAAAAATTCATAATGGCGCCATAATTCTAATTCACCCAACAGAGCCGACAGCCAAAGCATTACCAGAGCTTATAAAGGAAATTAAGAAGCAAGGATATCAGATTGTGACAGTATCTGATATAATAAAGTAACAAAAACAGGCATACAATTGCCTGTTTTTTTTATTGATATAAAGTGCTTTATATGGTAACATATTTACATAACTTTGCTAATTGAAGTTATTGATAAGTTGGCAGAGCATTATTTATCAAATGAAGTCTATCCTACTATGCTTCTTTTGGACAAGCTGCCACGCCCGATACAAATTTTTTATGTAATGATGAATAGGAGGGTGCTAGTGACTGGTAAAAAGATTATTACACATATATTACTTTTATTGATGGTTTTCGCGCTAGTAATTCCTGTAGGTACAACAAACGCTGCATCAGCCGATGATGTGCTGGGGTCGCTGATGTCATCAACAACAGCGTCGGAGCGTAGTTCAGGCGGTGGTGGGGTGCTCGGTAAACTTTTTAATTTGGTTTTTGACAAGATTTTAGGGCCGGTTCTAAATATTTTTGGGAATAAGGACACTTCAACCAATGCGCCAGCGCCAAGTATACCGTTGCCGCCTGTCTCCGGAAGTAAAGATACTGTACAGCATAATGGAAGTTTAAAGGGTAAGGTTATAGTTGTTGACCCAGGGCACGGCGGTACTAATCCAGGGGCGGTAGCCAATAATACCCGTGAAGCAGATAACAACTTAGCGGTAGGTTTAAAATTACGTGATAAATTAGTTCAAGCAGGAGCTAAGGTTGTTATGACCCGCGATAGTGATCGTACTGTAGCAGCAAAAGGAAGTTCATTAGGTCAGGAGTTACAGGCTCGGGTAGATATAGCTGAACGTAATGATGCTGATATTTTTGTTAGTATTCATACTAATAGCAACCCGAATAGCAATATAACAGGCGCAATGACCTTCTATCGCAGCGGTGAGTCCAGTCAACTTGCATCTAAAGTACAGAGCGCTCTTATAAATCAGACTGGTGCGGTTAATAAGGGTACGGAAGCAGCGACATTCTATGTGCTGAGAAATACTTCGATGCCTAGTATTTTGGTTGAAATGGGATTTATCTCAAATGCTAATGAAGCAGCTCGTTTAAGTGATAACTCTTACCGCAATAATGTTGCTCAAGGCATTTATAATGGGATAGTAGAATATTTTATCAATCGATAATATGCTAAAGAGATATATACCTGTTCGCTGATATATATATCTTTTTTTTACATGTTAAGTGCTGTGAGGAATATAATATAAAAAAGCAGGAGTTTTTATGTTTTGACGGGAAATGTAACATATCCCAATAAAGGAGTATTTTATGTATCGTAAATCAGTGTTATTAAACGGAATAAGAGTAATTAGCGAATCTATACCATATGTAAAATCTGTAACGATTGGTCTTTGGGTTGGGACCGGCGCGCGTTCCGAACAGGATTATAATCATGGCATCTCACATTTTATCGAACATTTGATGTTCAAGGGAAGCCATAAAAGATCAGCAAAATGTATTGCTGAGACTGTTGATGCGGTTGGAGGTCAATTAAACGCTTTTACTGCTAAGGAACATACGTGCTATTATATGAAGGTGTTGGACAGTAAGCTCGAATTAGCGGTAGATGTTCTTAGTGATATGCTTTTGTCATCAAAATTTGCAAAAGAGGATATTGAACGCGAGCGACAAGTTGTCTTAGAAGAGTTTCATATGTATGAAGATACACCTGATGAGTTAGTCCATGATATCCATTTAAGTAAGATATGGAGCAGGCATCCGTTAGGGCGAAGTATCCTCGGCAGTACCAAGTCTATTGGTCTATTTAATGAGATGCTTGTTAAAGAATATTATCAGCAGTTTTATACTCCGGATAATTTAGTCATTGCTGCTGCGGGCAATGTAGATCATGATAAGCTTGTACAGCTTAGTGAACGGTTTTTTGCAAGTATGACTGGAACTAAGAAAGCAATTGAATCGGCTAAGCCTTCATTCATACCGACACAAACGGTGCGGACCAAGGACACAGAGCAAGTTCATCTTTGCTTGAGTACGCAGGGAGTTTCGCAAAAATCCCCTGATTCATATAAGCTCCATGCTCTTAATAATATTCTAGGAGGCGGAATAAGCTCGCGGCTCTTTCAGGCTATTAGAGAGGAGAAGGGGTTGGCCTATTCTATCTATTCATATCAGACAAATTATAGCGATGTTGGTTTATTTACTGTTTACGCCGGGACTCGCCCAGCTAACACCGTTCAAGTTATTGAAATAATTTCCGAGACGCTGCAATCAATTAGAAAGGAAGGAATTACGGAGTCTGAGTTATTGCGGGCCAAGGAACAGCTAAAAGGTGGTTTATTCCTGGGCTTAGAAAGCTCAAGCAGTCGAATGTCACGGTTAGGCAAAATGGAAACGACGCTTGAACGTTACGTGACTTTAGAGGAAGTTGTTGAAAAGATAGAAAAAGTTACTTTGAAGGATGTGAAACTTGCTGCTGAGCAGCTGTTTATTCCTGAAGGCTTTGGGCTTACGGCACTTGGACCGATTAATGAATCAGATATACCAAAGATTTCAAATATATAGTATATAAGAGGGCCGAGTTATGAGAGCATTTGAAATAATAAGTAGTTACCTTGATGCTGGGGTAGAAATACCAAAGCGTAAGACGGCAAACAGTGCCGGATACGATATAGCAGCAGCTGAGACTGTTACGCTATCGCCTTGCGGTGTTACATTAGTACCTACCGGTCTAAAGGCAAGAATGCCAGGTGATGAATATTTAGGAATACACATAAGATCAGGCCTGTCCGTCAAAAAAAAGCTTGGTTTGATCAATGGTCAGGGCATAATTGATTCCGATTATTATAATAATCATGACAATGAAGGTCACATTATGGTTGCAGTCATTAACTATAACAATTATCCGGTTATAATTGAAAAAGGAGAGCGAATTGCTCAGGGGATTTTTTACAAATATTTTAAAGCTGACCATGATGAGCATAACAGTATTGTGCGGCAAGGCGGTTTTGGTAGTACTGGGGCAAAATAAGGTTACTGACTTAGTTCGGTAACCTTATTTTTTTGACATACTTTTTTATTAGTAACATATTTTTAATTAATGAGGATTGGAGGTAATGTTATGTATGCCTGGGCAGTATTGGTGCTGATATGTTTAGGCATAGCATGGTCAATAAAATTGCGGGTTAATCGCCTTCGAAGCATATTAGACAGCGTAGAGACCAAACCGTCACCCGTTTCTTTAGCAATCCAGGAGCTAGTTGCTGTAGCTGGCGGATTATATCTATCACTAATTATGCTGGTATCTTTTCTAAAAATCGAAATACCGGAAAAGATTATTGTTTATAATGTAGCTCTTGATCCTTTGGCTTGTACTGCAATTTTTCTCGCGCTTTTTCAACCGCTGTTAGTAAAGTTCTTTAAAGGTAGTTGTTAGGAGGAAGAAACATGCGTTTAAGCGATTTTACTGGAAAAGAAGTTATTAATCTTGGGGACGGCGCAAGATTAGGAGTGATTGATGACTGCGAGCTTACGGTAGATGCTAGAACCGGCCGTATTCATTCTCTAGTTCTTCCAAGGCGCGGCGGATTATTTAGTATTTTAGGTGATAGTCGGGCATCAGCAATACCATGGCGATCAATTAGGCGAATTGGCGATGATATAATTATCGTGGACTTAAGCGATTCTTTTGATGGATTATTTAACAGCAAAGGTCGTGATGGTGGGAATTTTGACACATATTAAGTTTTCAGAAGGACAAACTAACATTAAATTGCCATAAGCATTTTAAATGTTAGGAGGTACTATGGTGAATAATCAGTCAAAAGGTCAAAATCAACATCAGACGACAAATAATCAGGTTTCCAGTAATACTAACTCGATGACCGCAGGGGTTCGCCCAATTGCTTCGCAGTCGGGCAATACACAGCAAGCAACGAGCCAATCTACTACAGCAGGTGGACAGGACAATCGTGCAGTAATTGGCGTTTTCAATTCGAGAAGTGATGCAGAAAAGGCAGTATCGGAATTACGGAATAAGGGCTTTAATACCGAAGAAATTAATATCGTTTCAAAAGAAGGTAAACAAGGAAACAATCAAAATAAAACTTATGATGACGATATTACCGATGGTGCCCTTACGGGAGGAACTCTTGGCGGTATTGGAGGACTGCTTTTAGGAGCAGGCGTTGTAGCAAGTGTCGGTGCAATGGCCATCCCAGGTATCGGTCCCGTTATTGCCTCTGGTCCTATTGCAGCAGCAATTGGCGGAGCAGTAGCAGGCGGAATCGCCGGTGGTTTAATTGATTGGGGTATTCCTGCTGAGGCTAGCCAGCGCTACGAGCAGAGCGTTGCCGAAGGCGGAATTTTAGCCGTAATCCGCACTGCTTCAGGAAAAGTAGATACAGCGGCTCAAATATTACGGCAAAATGGCGCAACGGATATCGAAAGTCATACTGCTAAATAAAAAAATAGGTTGGGAAAAATTTAAAAAGCATTGACACTTATAGAAGCCTATTATAAAATAAATGTAATTCAATAGAATGATACCCCTGCATAGGGTGCAGTAGAGGTGCGGGTAACATTAGTACTTTCAGGGAGAGTGGTTTCTATGATCTGAAAGAAAAGGGTTAACCGCCGAAGTGCGAAAGTTTTACCAAGACTTCGTACTGGTCTTAAGTCGAATAGGTTTAAGACTGTCACCATAGCTTTTGGTGGAGCGCTATCTCATCTAGGGCAGGAAAACATATATTTTGTTTTCCCTTTTCCTAGGACTTTCAGGTATTCTGAATGGCCGGTGAGATACACTCACCGGCCTATTTATTTTGTATCGATATTAGGAGGTGGAATTATGATTAGAGTCTTAGTTTGCGGTGCTTATGGCAAAATGGGACGTGAAGTTTTAAAAGCAGTATATAAGGACGACCAACTTAGTATTGTAGGTGCGGTGGATGTTAATTCGGATTTTAGCGATGTTGGCGATTTAATTGGTGTTGGGAAAACTGGTATTATTGTGGGTAATGATTTACAGATGGTGATTAATGAAACAAAACCCCAAGTAATGGTTGATTTTACTAACCCTTCGGCTGTAATGAATAATATAAAGATCGCTATCGAGAATGGGGTGTGTCCAGTAGTAGGCACAACTGGTCTCTCAGAAGATGATGTTTCACAATTGCGTAATTTATGTAAAAATACAAAAGTTAATGCCTTAATCTCTCCAAACTTTTCAATTGGTGCAATTTTAATGATGAAATTGGCGCAAGATGCGGCTAAATTCCTTCCGAATGTTGAAATTATTGAAATGCACCACGATCAAAAATTGGATGCTCCTTCAGGAACGGCTCTAAGAACAGCTGAACTAATAGCTGAGAATCGAGGTTATTTGAGACAAGGACATCCAGCTGAGATGGAAAAACTGCCTGGTGCTCGGGGCGGCGAATTGTCAGGTATTCGCATTCATAGTGTGCGCCTTCCTGGGTATGTAGCGCATCAAGAAGTGATTTTTGGCGGACTTGGTCAAACTTTATCGATTAGGCACGACTCGATTTCACGCGAATCATTTATGCCAGGCGTTGTATTAGCATGTAAGAAAGTTTTGACGTTAGATGGTTTGGTATTTGGACTTGAACACATTTTATAATTTTTACTAAAGGCACATCTTAAACCACATTTTAGATATAATATAACATCTTTCAAGGAGGTCGAAAGTAATGAAAAAATGTAATATAGCTATACTAGGGGCTACAGGTGCCGTCGGTCAAGAGTTGCTAAATTTGATTGCTGAGCGCAAGTTCCCGTTTAGCAGTCTTAAGTTACTTGCATCTAAGCGCTCTGCGGGAAAAACTATTGATTTCTTAGGTCAAACATACACTGTAGAAGAAGCTACTTCGGAGTCTTTTAAAGATGTTGATATTGCCTTATTTGCCGGCGGAGCAGCTAGTAAAATATTTGCAGCAGATGCTGTTAAAGCTGGAGCGGTAGTCATTGATAACTCAAGCGCCTTTCGTATGGATCCCGATGTCCCGCTAGTTATTCCGGAAGTAAATCCGGAGGCTATAAAAGACCATAAAGGTATAATTGCAAATCCGAATTGCTCGACGATTATCATGATGATGGCCCTAAAGCCTATATATGATCGTGTAAAAATAAAACGTATTGTTGTTTCAACATATCAGGCAGTCTCCGGAGCAGGTAAGGAAGCAATCGACGAACTGACTGACCAGGTTGAATGCGTAATTAATAACCGTCCCGTTAAAGCTAATATACTCCCGAGTGCAAGTTTACCCAAGCATTATCAAATTGCGTTTAATCTGCTTCCTCAAATCGACGTATTTGTTGAAGATGGTTATACCAAAGAAGAAATGAAGATGGTTCATGAGACTCATAAAATACTTAACGACTATAATATAGGTATCACTGCAACAACTATTCGCGTACCAGTTTATCGCAGCCACGCGGAATCTATAAATATTGAACTTGAAGGGCCGCTTTCGGCGGCTGAAGCCAGAGAGCTGCTTGCAGCTTTTCCAGGCGTTGAAGTACAAGATAATCCGGCTGAAATGCAATATCCTATGCCGTTATTTACTTCAAATTTGGATGAAGTGTTTGTTGGACGCATTCGTGAAGATAAATCGATACCTAATGCCCTCAACCTATGGGTAGTAGGCGATCAGATTCGTAAGGGCGCTGCACTCAACGCACTCCAAATCGCTGAATACATGATTGATAACAATTTAGTTTGAGGTGTTTTTAAATGCGTATAGTTGTCCAAAAGTTTGGTGGAACTTCAGTAGCATCACGGGAGAATCGCGCGCTAGTTGTCAAAAAAATTAAGGCAGCATTAGAACAAGGCCTTAGTCCTGTTGTCGTCGTATCAGCTATGGGACGTAAAGGAGAAAGTTATGCTACTGACTCGCTTATAGGTCTTGCGCGTGAGTCCTATCAGGATATAGCTCCTCGTGAACTTGATCAGATCATGTGTTGCGGCGAAA
Organism: Veillonellaceae bacterium; assembly: GCA_012523975.1. Classification (NCBI taxonomy): domain Bacteria; kingdom Bacillati; phylum Bacillota; class Negativicutes; order Veillonellales; family Veillonellaceae; species Veillonellaceae bacterium. The sequence continues at coordinate 26,721 of JAAYSF010000049.1, read as the reverse complement.
TTATTTCAGCAGTTACCATGGCAGGAACTCTTCAGGCTGAAGGCATCGATGCTGTGATGCTTACTGGGGGGCAGGCTGGAGTTACTACCGACAACAATTTTAATAATGCTCGTATATTAAAGGTTGATCCAACTAGGATGATTAACTTGTTAAAGGCCGGTAAACTTCCTGTTGTGTGTGGATTTCAAGGTGTCAGTTTAGATGGTGAATTGACTACGCTGGGACGAGGCGGCAGTGATACAACGGCAGCTGCCTTGGGAGCTGCGCTAAACGCTGATTTAGTTGAGATTTATACGGACGTTGATGGTATAATGACGGCGGATCCTAGAATTGTCAGTAACGCAAAAATTCTTGACCGCATAAGTTACTCAGAGGTATGCCAGCTAGCGCACCAGGGCGCAAAAGTTATTCATCCGCGTGCAGTAGAAATAGTTATGCCCAAGGGAATCCCTCTGGTAGTTAAGTCAACATTTTCTGATGCGCCAGGCACATTAATTACGAATATATCAAAAGAGACTACAGAAGGATCAACGGTGACAGATCGCATTGCAACAGGAGTTACATATTTGAGTGATATCGCTCAAATCAAAATAGATGTAACTAATGAAGACCCTGGTCAAGTCAGTTTTAGAGTTTTTAAGTTAATGGCTGATAATGGAATTAGCGTAGATTTAATTAATGTGCACCCAGGCCAAATAATGTTTACCGTTGAGGAAGGTATTGCGGAAAAAGCGCGTGCTAAATTAGCTGAGATCGGCTATAAAGCTGACGTTGTTTCGGGTTGTGCAAAGGTATCTGTAATTGGCGGCGGTATGCGCGAAGTACCAGGCGTTATGGCCAGTTTTGTTGAGGCGCTTGCGGCTAATGGTATTCGTATTTTACAAACTGTGGATTCCCATACATCTATTTCGGTATTAATACGAAAATCCGATATACAAAAAGCTGTTACTTCACTTCATGGAAAATTCAATTTATCTGATTAGGGAGGGGAAGAAAAATGAAGAGTTTTGGTCGGATTCTAACGGCAATGGTAACCCCTTTTAACGATGACTATAGTGTAAACTATCAGCGGGCGGCTGAGCTTGCAGAATACTTAGTGGCTAACGGCTCAGACGGTCTTGTGGTAGCCGGCAGCACGGGCGAGGCGGCTACTTTAGACAGGGAAGAGAAGCTAAAACTGTTTAAAACTGTTCTGGAAGCTGTTGGTGATAAGGCAAGTGTAATCGCAGGGACGGGTTCTAATGATACGCGAGCTTCTATAAGCTTGACGCAAGAGGCTGAGCGCATTGGTGTCCATGGTGCTATGCTAGTTGGTCCTTATTATAATAAACCGCCGCAAGAAGGATTTTATCAACATTTTAAAGCAATAGCAGAATCTACTACGCTACCGTTAATTGTTTATAACGTTCCTGGTCGAACAGCGTCTAATATTCTGCCTGATACTATTAAACGGCTTGCCGAGATCGAAAACATTGTAGCTGTAAAAGAAGCAAGCGGAAATTTGGATCAGGTTTCCGAAATTATCCGGACAACGCCTAAAGATTTCATGGTATACAGCGGAGATGACAGCCTTACATTGCCTATTTTAGCACTTGGCGGTGTTGGTATAATTAGTGTTGCGGCTCATATCGTGGGTAATAAAATGCAGAAAATGATTGCGGCTTTTGAAGCAGGAAAACTGACTGAAGCTCAAACCATTCATCAAGAACTACTTCCGTTCTTTAAGGTAATGTTTATCACGACTAATCCAATTCCTGTAAAAACAGCCGTTAATTTAATTGGGCAGAAAGCAGGCCCGCTGCGGTTGCCGCTAATAGCCCCAATCGACAGTGAAATCGCAAAAATTAAACAGATAATGCACGAGGTTGGCTCGCTATAGTCTAAAACCCATCCGTTTGCCGGATGGGTTTTTAGCTATTATATAAATATATTTGTGATATGTTGCAAAATAAGTTATAATTGTATCAACTAGGTTGAACGGCCGGTTTTGTGCTTCTTTCGTATTGAGCGGCATTGATTAGCTTTTCAAAATCAAATAATATTTGGAGGTGTGTTTTTTTTTGGCAAAAATACCACAAAAAGTTCAAATTATTCCCTTGGGCGGACTAGGGGAGATTGGGAAGAATATGACAGTGATACGTTACGGCGACGATATTATTGTTATTGATTCTGGTTTAATGTTTCCTGATGATGATATGCTAGGTATTGATCTGGTTATCCCGGATATATCCTATCTGCTTGATAATCGCGATCTTATCAGGGGAATTATTCTAACGCATGGGCATGAAGATCATATTGGTGCTTTGCCTTATGTTTTAAAACAGCTTAATGCTCCCATTTATGGCACGAAACTTACACTTGGCCTTTTGCAGGGCAGATTAAAGGAAAACAATGTATCTAGTACAAGCCTGATAGCAATCAAACCAGGCGATCAAATTAGTTTAGGCGCTTTTACAATTGGTTTTATAAGGGTTAGCCACAGCATTGCTGATTCAGTAGGTCTGTCAATTAAGACTCCGATCGGAACGATTGTTCACACTGGTGATTTTAAGCTTGATCAAACACCGGTTGATGGGAAAGTAACTGATTTTCATAAATTTGCTGAACTTGGTGACCATGGTGTATTAGTGCTGATGGCGGATAGTACTAATGCTGAAAGACCGGGATATACGATGAGCGAAAAGTCTGTAGGAAGCACTTTTGACGAAGCCTTTCGTAGCGCATGTGAACGAATTATAATAGCTACGTTTTCATCAAATATTCACCGTATTCAACAAGCAATTGATATGACCTGCAAATATAATCGCAAAGTTGCGATTCTAGGTCGGAGCATGAGCAATGTAGTTAATATTGCTTTAGAACTTGGGTACCTTAGCATTCCTGAAGGGGTCCTTATTGATATTGATGAAATCAACAATTATCCGGCAGCGGAGATTGTAATAATAACAACCGGAAGTCAGGGCGAGCCTATGTCGGCTCTTACAAGAATGGCTATGTCTGATCACCGTAAGGTTGAGATAGTACCAGGTGATACTGTAATTATATCTGCAACTCCAATTCCGGGTAATGAGAAGTTAGTTTCACGGACAATTGATTATTTATTTAGACAAGGTGCAGAGGTTATTTACGAAAGAGATTCAGGAATTCATGTATCTGGCCATGCTAGTCAAGAAGAGTTAAAGTTAATGCATAATCTAATTCGTCCTAAATTTTTTGTTCCGGTTCATGGCGAATACCGACATTTAGTAAAGCATGCAGCACTTGCTCAAGAGCTTGGTATGCCAAAAGCAAATATCTTCATTGCTGAGAATGGGAATATATTAGAGTTCACAGCAGAGAAGGGTGCTATTGTTGGCAAAACTATGGCCGGAAACGTACTTGTAGATGGTCTTGGCGTTGGTGACGTAGGTAACATCGTCTTGCGTGATCGTCGTCAGCTAGCTAAGGATGGGATACTAATAGTTGTAATAACAATGGACAAACAACGCGGCGGTGTTCTTGCAGGTCCGGATATTGTTTCTCGCGGATTTGTATACGTAAGAGAGTCAGAAGAATTAATGGATGATGCCAAAGAGAAAGTCCAACTGGCGTTAGATAAGTGTGAAACAGAGGGGATTACTGAATGGGCTGCAATTAAAGCGAATGTGCGGGATGTTCTTGGAAAATACTTATATGAAAAGACCCGTAGGAGACCAATGATATTACCGATTATAATGGAAGTTTAACTCTTAGACCGAAACTTAGTTTCGGTTTTTTTATTTTGGATAAAGTATGGATTGCCGTTGATGGACAATACTATTAATGAATAAACTACATGGAGGTAATCTTTGTGTTATATAATGACAATCCCGTGACTGCGCCGCCAGGCGTTAATCCTGAGCATCCTGCCCCAGTTGCACCTTCGCCTGCTAAAAAGACACGTCAGGCTAAAAAGAGCAGTCCTGTTGAGAATATTCAAGAGTTGGGTACTACTGAGGTGCCAACCGCAAAAACAAATATCCATGTTATGACAATTATTGGTCAAATAGAAGGACATATGGTACTTCCTCCACAAAACAAGACGACAAAGTACGAACATATTATGCCTCAATTAGTTGCAATAGAGCAGAATCCGGAGATTGATGGTGTCATGCTGCTGCTTAATACAGTAGGGGGTGATGTTGAGGCTGGGTTAGCTATTGCAGAAATGGTTGCAAGTATGTCTAAGCCCTCAGTTTCGATTGTGCTTGGGGGAGGGCACAGTATTGGTGCGCCAATTGCGGTTTCTGCCACATATTCTTTCATTGTTGAAAGTGCGAGTATGACCATTCACCCAATTCGTTTAACAGGCTTAGTAATAGGGGCTCAGAGCTCTTTTGATTATCTCGAGAAGATGCAGGAGCGTGTTAATCGATTCGTCATAAGTCATTCTAAAATAAAAGAGAGCAAATGGAAGGACTTACTTTATAAGACCGGAGAATTATCTAGAGATATAGGAACATCTGTAGTAGGCCGAGATGCTGTAAAATTTGGTCTAATTGATGCGGTTGGCGGTATATCGGACGCAATGACCAAGCTGCAGGAACTTATACAAGCAAATAAGGAGACTAAGGGGATGAAGCAATGATTTTATGGACGGTAATGCCGCTAGAATTGGTGTTTGGCCAGCAAGATGTTTCAATCCCCTATGAAGAAGTTGAATATGCTGGGATCAAGATGATGGTAGAAAAAATGCCTTCAAACCAGTGTCGTGTCGTCCGTATCTTGTCAAGCAATCCAATGGACTACTTGCGAAGCGACATTCAACCTGGAGTAATCTTGTCATATCGGCCAATGATGTAATGCTATACCTTCGTAGGGCGTTCCAACAAAATAAATCTATTAAAAAAGCGTTCTCTCACGAGAGTGCTTTTTTAATGGGGAAATAAAGGGATTTACTTAAAGAGGTAGAAAACATATTTATTTAGAGGTGGTGATCAACTTGAAGCTATTTTCACAGCTGCCTTCGGAACTTAAGTATGAAATTTGCGGTATTGCGCTAATAACAACTGGAGTTTTGGCTCTTATAAGTCTTTTAGGGCAAAACGTCGGACCAGTTGGTCTATTTTTAGCGAAGATTCAAAAACATGCTTTTGGCGTTGGAGCGCCGATTCTTCCGCTGTTACTATTAGCTGTAGGCTCCCGCTATATTTGGCGTCATGAGAAGATTAATTATTCGCTTAAGTTTTGGGGATGGATTAGCTTATACGTTATTTTTTTAGCGATCTTTCACCACTTGACAATACAATATGGGCACGAAATATTGCCTGAAAGCCTCGTTCCAGGTGGTGGAATAGTTGGCGGATTTACGCTGTTTGCTTTAAGAAAGCTATTCGGTTACCATGGGGCTATAATTGTCCTTGCTGCCTTAGCAATTTGTGCGCTGATTTTGACAACAACGTGGTCACTTGCTCATACTTTGTTGACGGCTAAAAAGAAGGCATTTGAAAGTATTATCATGGCCCGTGAAGCGCTGGCATCGACAACTGAGCCTGAGGATGAAAATGAAGGAGTGTTAGAAACTCTAGCTTCTCCCCGGGAACCGAAGCCTAAATTTTTTGATCAGGAAGAGTATGATATCCAAATCAAAGATTCTGAGCAGATAAGGCCTAAAGATGAGATTATTGAGCCTGGAGTTGTATCTGAAACGCTTACGGAGGAACCAAGTCAGTATGAGACAAGAACAGATTACTTTCTTCCTCCACTTTCGATTTTGAAAAAGGCCAGTAAAACTAAAAATAGTAAGCCTCCCAAAGAAGTTGCCCAAAATGCCGAAATATTGATGCAAACACTTGAAAATTTCAATGTAAGTGCTAAAATCATTAATACTTGCCAAGGTCCAGCTGTTACAAGGTATGAGTTAGAACCGGCACCTGGGGTAAAAGTCAGCAAAATTGTCAATTTGTCAGATGACATAGCCCTTAAATTAGCCGCTACAAGAGTAAGAATTGAAGCGCCGATTCCTGGTAAAGCTGCGATCGGAATTGAAGTTCCAAATAAAGACGTATTTGGGGTTCACTTACGTGAAGTTTTAGAAAGCGATGATTTTCAGCGGGCCTCCTCGCGTTTGGTTGTGGGGCTGGGAAAGGATATTGCCGGCCAGCCGATTTTCGCTGATTTAGCCAAAATGCCTCATCTTTTAGTTGCTGGGGCAACTGGATCAGGCAAGAGCGTTTGCATAAATACGCTAATAGCAAGTATACTTTTTAAGGCTAGTCCTGACGACGTTAAGTTCATACTTATCGATCCCAAAGTTGTAGAACTTTCAAATTATAATGGAATTCCGCATCTGATGACACCAGTTGTTACTGACGCCAAGAAAGCTGCATCGGCTCTAAACTGGGCGGTCCAAGAGATGGAGCGGCGATATGCCGTCTTCGCAGCCAATGGTGTTCGTGATATTGCAAGGTATAATGAAATAGTCGCTGAAGGAAGCTTGCCTCTTGTAGTTATTATTATTGATGAACTAGCGGATTTAATGATGGTTGCGCCTGTCGATGTCGAGGATGCCATTTGCCGTTTAGCGCAAAAGGCACGTGCTGCGGGAATACATCTTGTTTTGGCTACGCAGCGGCCTTCCGTTGATGTTATAACGGGTATTATTAAGGCCAATATTCCATCAAGAATCTCATTTGCTGTTTCTTCACAGATTGATTCAAGGACAATTTTAGATATGGCTGGTGCCGAAAAGTTATTAGGAAAAGGCGATATGCTGTTTTATCCAGTGGGGATACCGAAGCCTTTAAGGGTACAGGGTGCATTTATTTCCGATAGTGAAGTAGAGGAATTGGTTAGTTATATAAAGCGGCATGGTGAGCCTGAATATGATGAGGGAATAACTACCTGCGAGATAAACGCCAGTAAAGGCAATGATAAGAATAATACGGATCAAATCCAAGACGAGTTGTTAGAAGAAGCTGTACGACTAGTTTTAGAAACTGGACAAGCCTCGGTATCTATGCTGCAGCGAAAATTTAGGATTGGATATACCCGGGCAGCACGGCTTATTGACTATATGGAAGAGATGAAGATTGTGGGGCCTAATGTAGGCAGTAAAGCTCGTGATATACTTATGACTTCAGAACAAGTGTATTCCCGCTATTTTTCTCGTTAGAGATAAGGGGAATTTATTAGAGGGCTAAAAATAATGGGTGTTTTTTCAAAAACAGGCGTTCTTGCTTATACAGATGATTAGATGATGGGTACACTACTTAATAGCAGTAGCGATTATTTTGAGTTGGTGAATATCTTGCATAAAATAATTTCCCTTGAAGAAACCCTTAAATTAGATAATGTTATTTATATAGATATGCGTTCCCCAAATGAATTTGAGCAGGGGCATATACCAGGCGCTGTTAACATTCCGCTGTTTAGTAATGAAGAAAGAGCGGAGGTTGGTACGATATACAAAAAAGTCGGAAACGATGAGGCCAAAATGAAGGGGTTGGCGATCGTTTCTACTAAGTTACCCAACTTGGTAAGCCAAATTCGTGCTATGTATAAGAAGGGCGGTACCGTTGTAGTTTACTGTTGGCGGGGTGGGATGCGGTCAAAATCTTTAGTGACTATCTTAGAAATAATGGGTATTACTGCTTATCAGTTATTAGGCGGTTATAAGGCATACCGACGATATGTTTTAGATTCATTAGAGAAATTCATCCTTATACCTCGAATAGTAGTGCTCTGCGGCTCGACGGGAGTCGGCAAAACGATTTTATTGAATAAATTAGAAAAACGAGGTATGCCGATTATTGATTTGGAGGCTCTGGCTAATCACAGGGGCTCCGTATTCGGTCAGATTGGGCTTGGCAAGCCAGCGACTGCGCAGAATTTTGATGCAAATTTACTAAAAAAACTTCAATCATTAAACAGTGAACCATATATAGCGGTAGAATGCGAGAGTAAAAGAATCGGCAACATATATCTTCCTGATGTTCTTTATAATGCTATGCAAAAAGGGACAAAAATTTTGGTTAAAGCTAACATAGAAACTCGTATTCAACGGTTAATCGCTGAGTATACAGGGATTTACAATGAGAATTACGAAGGTATTATAGCTAGTATAAAAGCTATAAGTAAGCGATTAGGTGTTAAAAATGCCCAGAAACTGATTGAGGATTTTTCGCAAGGGAAAATTAACGAAGTAGTTCGTACATTACTGGTTGAATATTATGATCCGCTTTATGGATATGAAACTTGCAATCACGGTAATTATGATATGGTAATAGATGCTGAAAATCTTGATCAGACGATAGATTCTCTAGTAAGTTATCTTAACCAAGAATTTAGGAGGTAATCATATGCCGACGGTGGGCGAGATACTCCGCAGCGAGCGAGAAAAAAAAGGGCTATCAATTAAAGATATTGAAAAAGCAACCAGTATAAGGGTGTTATACTTAGAGGCAATTGAGGCAGATAATTATAATGTTATTCCAGGGGAAGTATATTTAAAAGGATTCATTCGTAATTATGCTAATTGCTTAAAGTTGGACTCTCAGAGTGTAATAAATTTGTACCATCAGTCTAAGGCATCGGCCACATCAGAAGCGGAAAGTGCAAATGAGAGCAAGAGCGATCAACCTAGTTCGGGACGTCAAGCGGATGGTACTGATAGTCAAAATGGTAAAAAAAGCAAACTTATTGTTGTTGGCGCAGCTGCAATTATTCTAATTGGCTCTTTATTGTGGGCTATTGGCAATCGTAATACTGTGCCGCAACAAGCGCCAGATCCAAAACCGGCTCCAATGGCACCAGTGGTTCCTTCACAACCGGCAGTACCAAACCCGCCAATAACCGATAAACCTGCTGCTCAAGCGAAGCCTATCATAGTAAATGCTAAGTATACTGATTCATGCTGGACCTTAGTTATAGCCGATGGAAAAGAGATTTATGAAGGTATTCCTAAAATAGGCGATACATTAACTTGGGAGGCACAGGATAATTTGTCGGTACAATTTGGAAACGCTAGAGGCGTAGAAATTACACATAATGGCCAATACCTTGGAAAACTAGGCGGAAAAGGAGAAGTAATTAAGAAGAACTTTAAGGCTGCTAAATAAACCTTAGAGTTGCTCAATTTAGGAGATATAGATAAATGAACAACTTTTTGCCTATTTGCAAAGAAGATATGGAAAAACGCGGTTGGGATCAGCTCGACTTTTTGTTTGTCAGCGGTGATGCATACGTCGATCATCCTAGCTTTGGACCGGCTATTATATCAAGGCTGCTTGAAAAACACGGTTATCGGGTTGGAATAATAGCGCAGCCTGATTGGCGGTCGACTGAAGATTTTAAAAAGTTGGGAAAGCCGCGGCTTGGTGTTTTGGTATCAGCTGGGAACCTTGATTCAATGCTTAATAAATTCACTGCTGCTAAAAAGTTCCGTAGTACTGACAACTATTCACCTGGTGGAAAGTCGGGCTATAGGCCGGAGCGAGCGACCATAGTATATTGTAATCGAATACGCGAAATATGGAAGAAAGTTCCGCTGATTATTGGGGGAATTGAAGCCAGTTTACGGCGGTTTGCTCATTATGATTATTGGTCGGATAGTGTCAGGCGCTCAATATTAATTGATAGCAGAGCTGATATTCTTGTTTATGGAATGGGCGAAAAGCAGATAAAAGAAATTGCTGATCAATTAAATCAGGGTATTAAAGTATCTGATATAACGACAGTGCAAGGTACCTGCTATACTTCTGATTCGCTTGAGGGATTATGGGATTATCTTGAAGTCCCAAGTTACGATGATGTTAAGCAGAGCAAGAAAGCTTTCGCTGACGCTTTTCGTGTACAATATTTAGAACAAGACCCGATAAGAGGGAAAAATATTGCACAGAAATACACTGACCAGTATGTTATTCAGAACCGGCCAGCCCTTCCTTTGACTGTTCAGGAAATGGATGAAATTTATGATTTACCTTACGCTAGGACTTATCATCCTGTTTATGAGCAGTCTGGAGGGGTCCCGGCAATTACGGAAGTCAAGTTCAGTATTGTTAGCCATCGAGGCTGTTTTGGAGGATGTTCATTCTGTGCTATCGGTTCGCATCAAGGACGAATTATTCAAAGTCGTAGTGAAGAGTCTATTTTACGGGAAGCACAGATGTTTACTACGCAGCCTGATTTTAAAGGGTATATCCATGATGTTGGCGGACCAACAGCGAATTTCCGTATTCCGTCTTGTCAAAATCAATCCGAAAGAGGCGCGTGCAAAGGGCGCCACTGTTTGTTTCCGGCACCTTGCAAAAACCTTGATTCTGATCATAGCGACTACTTGTCCTTATTAAGAAAATTAAGGGCGCTTCCTAAAGTTAAAAAAGTTTTTGTGAGATCCGGACTACGTTATGACCATCTAATGGCTTCAGCTAATTATGAAGCGTTCTTGCAAGAACTGTGTACTCATCATGTTAGTGGTCAATTGAAGGTTGCGCCAGAGCATATTTCACCCAAAGTAATGGCACTTATGGGAAAACAGGGTAAAGATGTTTACTTAAAATTTGCCCGAGCGTACAAATTGGCTAATGAAGCGGTAGGGAAAGAACAATATTTGGTACCCTACTTTATGTCAAGTCACCCTGGTGCAGGCTTAAAGGAAGCTATAGAACTAGCGGAATTTATCCGGGATATGAAGTACCATCCTGAACAAGTCCAAGATTTCATTCCTACTCCGGGCAGTTTGTCAACATGTATGTATTACACAGAGCTTAACCCCTTAACTGGGGAAAAGGTATATGTCGCAAAGAATCCGTACGAAAAAAAACTGCAAAGGGCTCTAATGCAGTTTCGTGATCCCAAGAATCACCATTTAGTCTATGAAGCTCTTATTAAGGCAAATCGTCGTGATTTAATTGGATATGATTCTAAATGCTTGATCAAGCCGCCGCGGCGAAGTGAGCAATCATATTCTCAGGGAAAAAAGCAACGCCATTTATCAGTCAACCGAAGTAAAAAAAGCAAAACTAAACGGGCTAAAGCTTAGCCCGTTTAGTTTTTTATGCCCAGCGCGCGCTTACACTCACTACTTAATAGATACATTGCTATTAAGCCGTGAGTAGTTATAATAAATAAACCGCTGATTACACTGTCAAATAGCAGCATTATTATTCCAAGCCCTATTAAAATAAATGAAAAGACTAATTCAAACCTACGAGCCCAATTTCTTAGTTTGAATAAACCATAGGCCGGAATGATATAAAGCAATATTGATATGAAAGAATAACTTGCGGTGGTAATATCTTGCTTTATCAAGCTGTCGTAAACGCTAAAAGCGTTGCCGACAGCAATTAGTATCAAAAATATAATAATTAGCAACAGCCGGAATGTTAGGTTTGGATTCAACTTAGACCAAAAAGACCATCCGATTGGACGTTCATCCATGCTAAAACCCCTTTCCTAATTTAAGTTTATTTTACCATATAATTCCGATTGCCAAAAGCAAAACCTAAGCAGACATACATAAGTATTAGTGATATCGGTTAAACTAAGATTAAATTGAACAAGCGGAGGAAGGTAATGGAACGAACCAAACCGTATTTACAAGCTGCTTTGCTATGTGAAGGTGTGACAACCGATGAAATGGGGCGTCACAATATTTATAATGAGTTTAGCCAATGTACTATGGGATATTCGCAACCGTTTACCGTACTGACAATATGGCGTGGCGGAAATCAAGACAAGGATTCATATTCAGAAAAGATAGAAATTGTTGCGCCTGATGGCCGTATAATAGCTAGCGGAGAAAATGGACCTTTTTCGTTAAAAGATAGCACATACCGTCAAGTAAATAGTATTTTACTCGAGGCTGTCGATTTTACAACAGAGGGAAATTATGAACTGAGGATAAGACTATTTAATTCTAATAATAAAGTAATCCATGCGCATACAGATATTGTATCAGTTATTTAAAACACGGGCCTTTATTCCCGTGTTTTACTTGTTGATGGTAGGAAATTATGCTTGCATGGCGAACAAATAACAGGTATAGTATTATTTAGTTTTTTAAAGGAGTAAGCTATGCGTCGTTACTTGCCAATATTATTAATGTCTTTTTTTATTTTAATTATAGTATTAGCTGGCAGTATTTATCTACCTGGGTATGCTGATGAAAAAAAAGCAGAAAGTATGAAGAATATTACTGTTTACACTACACTGCCTGTTGAACAGGCAGCTGTTTTAGCTTTGGAGTATGAAAAATACCAGAGTGTAAGGATAAATGTTGTACCATTAGCGGAAAATGATTTAATACTAAAATTAAAGACAGAGTCTCTAAACCCGCAAGCTGATATTGTTCTTGCTACCAAAACAGTACTCGAGCAGGCCAAAAAGAATAATCTGCTTGAGCAAGTGACATCTGAGCAACTTGATATTATCCCTAAGAGGTTTAAGGATGAAAATAACTATTGGTACGGGCTATGGTATGATCCGATGATTTTTGTAGTCAATAAAGACATTCAGAAGATCTCGCCTCAAATACCTACAAGTTGGAGAGATCTCTCCAGAGATAGTAAACTGAGAATTGGGATAACAGATTTTTTGGCAGCCGAAGCTTCGGCAAATCTTTTATATACATTGACTTCAGTAAATGGTGAAACTCAAACTTTAGCCTTTTTAAAGAAATTGCATCCACAGGTTGTTCAGTATTCGAAATTTCTAGCGACACCCGTTCGAATGGTAGGCATGTGTGAAGCTGATGTTGCCATAGCCGTACAAAGTGAGGCTAGTCGCTACATTAAGGATAGCTTTCCTATAAAGATTGTATATCCTACCGATGGAACAGCGTATTTGCTAACAGGGGCAGGATTAGTAACTAAATCTATTCACAAGTCTGAAGCTAAAACATTTATTGACTGGTTAATGCAAAATAATGCTCAAAATGCTTTACAGAAGAGCAAATTCTATTATGTCCCAACCAATCCGGAATTGCCTGAGTATAAAGAATTTAACCAAAAGAACATCGAGCTATTAGAAAATAAGGAGATTGTAACCTTAGAACAGAAGCATAGATTGCTCGATAAATGGATTCAGACGGTAAGAATAAGCTCAAAATAATTAATGACATTAGGAGGAAGTCTTTATGATTCAGGCCGGTTTCATTAGCCTTGGCTGTGCCAAAAATCTTGTTGATACCGAAATTATGCTTGGAGCGCTTGCAGATAGAAAGATTCCAATTACCGATGATCCACACCAAGCCGATATACTTATCATCAATACCTGCACCTTTATTGATTCAGCAAAGGAAGAATCAATATCGACAATACTGCAAATGAGTGAGTTTAAAACAGAAGGTAAATGTCGTGCAATTATCGTAGCAGGTTGCTTAGGACAGCGTTATCAACAGGAGTTGCTTGATGAACTGCCGGAAATAGACGCTATCATAGGCACTGGTGCGTGGCACAGAATTGGTGAGGCAGTAGATGCTGTTTTGGCTGGTAATCGCGTTTTATTAATTGATGATATCAATACTATTTATGACGAGAAGATGTCGCGTATTACCACTACGCCGTTTTATAGCGCTTATGTTAAAATCGCCGAAGGTTGCAGCAATTGCTGCTCATATTGCGTTATTCCCAGTGTGAGAGGCAAGTTTAGAAGCCGCCCTATTGAGTCAATTCTTGCTGAGGTCAGAACACTAGTTTCACGTGGAGTTAAAGAAATTAATTTAATAGCTCAGGACACTACTAGCTACGGCAAAGATATTTACGGTGAACCAAGGCTGACCGAGCTGCTTAGAGAACTGGTAAAGACGGATGGAATCTTATGGATAAGACTATTATATTGCTACCCAAAATACTTTTCAGATGATCTAATTGATTTGATAGCTAATGAACCTAAAATTTGCAAATATGTTGACTTGCCTTTGCAGCACATTCATAATGATATTTTAAAAGCGATGCATCGCCGTGATAGCAAGGCAGAAATTGAAGCACTGCTTACTAAGCTAAGGGGGAAAATCCCCGGAGTAACTATTCGAACCTCCTTTATCGTTGGTTTCCCTGGGGAAAGTGAAGTCCACTTCGAGACACTAAAGCAATTTTTAGCGGAGCAAAAATTTGATCGGGTAGGTATTTTTACCTATTCGCGCGAAGAAGATACCATAGCGGCGGCCTTGCCTAACCAGATTTCCGATGAAGTAAAACAGGAACGTTATCACGAGTTAATGGCGTTACAGTGTCAAATATCTGAACAAATGAACCAAGACATAGAAGACAGTGTATTTGATGTGCTCATCGAAGGTTCTAACCCTGAACAGCCTGGGCTGGTTTTTGGCCGATCATATCGTGAGGCGCCTGATGTCGACGGTTATATCTATGTAGAGGGTGCTCATGATACTAAGCCTGGGGATGTAATAAAGGTTCGCGTTGTCCAAGGGTTCACGTATGATCTTGTAGCCGAAAAAATCGACTAATAGGTATAATTGCAAATAAGAAATTATCAAAATAGTAGTGGCGTATGTCCTGCTATTTTCTTTTTAGAAACTCAACTATGTTGGGAGGTGAACAATAAAAATGATCGTTGAATTAGTAAGTACCGGAACGGAGTTGCTACTTGGACAAATTCTAAATACAAATGCTCCTTTTTTAGCAAAACAGTTAAACGCAATGGGGTTCAATGTATTATTTCAATCGGTGGTAGGCGATAACCGGGAACGAATGGAGAAAGTAATAAGGACAGCATTATCTAGAGCTGATATAGTTATCACTACCGGGGGATTGGGTCCTACGCAGGGAGATATTACAAAGGAAGTAACAGCTAAAATCGTTGATTGTTCCCTAATCCTTCATGAACCAAGTTTGCAAAAGATAAGAGATTATTTTGCTTATCGGCAAGTTAATATGCCGGAAAATAATAAAAGGCAAGCTATGCTTCCTGAGGGATCACTGGTAGTAAATAATGAGAAAGGTACAGCGCCGGGGATAATCTGTGAAAAGAACAATAAAGTAATTATAAATCTACCTGGACCGCCTCATGAGTTAGAACACATGTTTCTATCCTCGATAAAACCCTATTTGACGAGTAAATTTGGTCTTCAGGGTGTTATTGTCTCTAAGGTTTTGCATACATCGGGTATAGGAGAGTCACTTCTTGAGGAAGAGATTAGAGAGCTTATTGTCAATCAGACAAATCCCACTCTCGCGCTTTTGGCTAAAAAAGGCGAAATACAAATTCGGATAACTGCTCAAGCTGAAACTAAAGAACAAGCGCTTAGTTTAATAGCTGACATTGAAAAACGTATTAGAGGTATTGTAGGTCAATATATCTTTGCTGTTGACGGGGAGACAATGGAAGCAGTTGTCAGTGAATTGTTAAAAAAGAAAAAACTTAGCCTTGCGCTTGCTGAATCATGTACCGGAGGCTTGGTCAGCAGTCGGCTTACCGATATTTCCGGTAGTTCAGACTATTTAATAGGATCAATAGTTTGTTATAGCAACGAAATAAAAGTTAATGAGGTTAGTGTTCCGCGTGCGATAATTGAGAATTATGGAGCTGTTAGCCTAGAAACAGCTAAAGCTATGGCCATTGGGATAAAAAACAAATTTAAAGCAGATGTTGGGGTGGGTGTAACCGGTATAGCCGGTCCCGGCGGGGCGACTGATTTGAAACCGGTTGGTCTTGTATATGTGGCTATTGATGGTGTCAAAGGCAGCTTATGCGAGAAATATAATTTTTCCGGCGATAGGGTCGATATAAAATATCGGACATCTCAAGCAGTTCTTGATATAATAAGAAGATATGCTCTAACAATATAGGGGGATCAAACATTGAAGGATAGTGGTTTGTTTGGAAATATTCAAATAAGTAAAAAAGTATATAATGCGATTGCCGAAATGGGTTTTGAAGAACCTTCACCAATTCAGACTCAGACTATTCCACTTGTACTTGAGGGTTTCGATGTTATTGGTCAGGCGCAGACAGGAACAGGAAAAACTGCTGCTTTTGGTATTCCGATAATGGAGAGGGTATCAGCAGATAGCCGTCATATACAAGCTTTAGTTCTTACACCGACACGCGAACTTGCTATTCAAGTGTCGGAAGAACTGGCAAAAATCGGCAGATTTAAACGGATCAAGACTGTTCCTGTTTATGGCGGTCAGTCAATAGATAGGCAGATAAAAGCTTTAAAGTTCGGAGTCCAAGTAGTCATTGGCACTCCTGGTCGATTGCTTGATCATATACGCCGCAAAACAATAAAATTAGATCATGTTAAAATGCTAGTTCTAGACGAAGCCGATGAAATGCTCGATATGGGCTTTATTGAAGATATTGAAGACATAATGCAGAGCATACCAGACGAAGGAAGGCAAACCTTGCTTTTTTCAGCGACTATGCCTATGGCTATATTAAATTTAGCCCGTAAGTACATGAATGATCCACATAATATTACTATCAGCAAAGAACAGCTAACTATTCCTTTAATTGATCAATTCTATTATGAAACTCGCGAAAAGCTCGAAGGTTTGTGCCGTGTGATTGACATTGAAACGGCTGGTAAATTGATTGTTTTTTGCCGGACTAAAAAAGGCGTTGATGAGTTAGTAGCCTCATTGCAGGCTAGAGGCTATATGGCTGATGGACTGCATGGCGATTTAAGTCAAGCGCAGCGGGATAGAGTAATGAAAAAATTCCGGGAAGGCAAACTGGAAATCCTAGTGGCAACTGATGTCGCAGCGCGTGGTTTGGATATAGAAGATATAACCCATGTCATTAATTATGACATTCCGCAAGATCCGGAATCATATGTTCATCGTATTGGACGTACCGGCCGTGCTGGCAAAAAGGGTATAGCATTCACATTCATTGAACCGCGCGAATACCGTCAATTAAAAATTATTGAAAAACAGGTAAAAACACGCATCATTAGAAAACAACTGCCTTCTGCTGCTGATATTTTAGACAGACAGCGTGAAACAATTAAAAACAGATTAAGGCAAACCATTGAACAAAACAGATTTTCTGATTATCATACTATAGTAGCGGATTTAATGACTGCTTATGATGCCCTTGATATTGCCGCCGCCTCCTTAAAGTTGTATCAAGAGGGCTTCAAGGAAAAGACGGACGAGCAAAGCCAATTGCTGGCTAATAACGGCTCACAACCAGGCATGGTAAGGTTATTTATAAATGCTGGAAGAGCTCAAAAAATTAGGCCTGAGGATATTGTAAGAACCATTGCCAGCGAGGCGGATATTCCAGGAAATATTATTGGTATTATTAATATCTATGATAAATTTACATTTGTGGAAGTTCCAGAGGATGTTGCTGAGAGAGTCTTGTCAGTGATGCATAAAAGTTCCATTAAAGGTTACAAAATCAATGTAGAAATAGCTAGAGGAAGATAACAAACGTCAAAATACAACATTTCTATTGACTATACGAACAAATGTTTGTAAAATATATATGAGGGGGGTAGATGATGGATAAAATAAAAGCGTTGGAGATGGCCATGCGGCAGATTGAGAAGGATTTTGGAAAAGGCTCAATAATGAAACTTGGTGAGGCCGCAGCCAAGATGAATATTGAAGTTATTCCAACAGGGGCCTTATCATTAGACGTTGCTCTCGGTGTTGGCGGTGTACCAAGAGGAAGGGTAATCGAAATATACGGACCCGAATCTTCCGGTAAGACAACAGTCGCTTTACATATAATTGCACAAGCCCAAAAAATGGGCGGCTTTGCTGCATTTATTGATGCTGAACACGCACTAGACCCTGTATATGCAAAAAAGCTAGGTGTTGATATAGACAATCTCCTTATTTCCCAACCCGATAATGGTGAACAAGCTTTGGAAATTGCAGATGCGTTAGTACGTAGCGGCGCAATAGACATAATTGTTGTTGACTCCGTTGCAGCATTAGTACCTAAAGCGGAAATTGAGGGTGAAATGGGTGACGCCCATGTAGGTTTGCACGCCAGGCTTATGTCGCAAGCACTTCGTAAGCTAACCGGCATTATAAGTAAATCACGTACAACTGCTATTTTTATAAACCAGATTCGTGAAAAAGTGGGAGTAATGTTTGGCAACCCTGAAACGACAACTGGTGGACGGGCCCTTAAGTTTTATGCATCCATTCGGTTAGAAGTGCGCAAGACTGAAAGCTTGAAACAAGGCAATGAGGTTGTGGGAAATCGCACTAAAGTTAAAGTTGTTAAAAATAAAGTTGCGCCTCCATTCAAACAGGCCGAATTTGATATTATGTATGGCCAGGGCATATCTCATGAGGGTACCTTGGTTGACCTTGGTACAGAACTCGACATTATAAACAAAAGCGGCGCATGGTATTCCTATGGCGATAATAGATTAGGTCAAGGGCGCGAGAACGTTAAAGAATTCTTAAAAGAAAATATTGATATTGCAGCTGCTATTGATAAGAAGATCCGAGAGGCCCTAATTGTCGGAACGGCTCCCCAACCATCTAGCACAGCTGAAGACAATGCTGTCGCAAAATAGTCAAGCAGTAAGGTTGGCTGCTATACGTATGCTAAATCTTCGTGCCTATAGTGAAAAAGAGGTACGGCATAAATTATTTTTGAAAGGTTTCGATGTTGCTCTAATTGATGAAGTAATTAGCTACTTGCTTAACAACGGCTATATTAATGATAAAGTGCTCTGTGAGTGCTTATTTGATAACCTGTGCAAAAGTAGCAAGTATAGTCTAAACTTTATTGTTATGAAATTAAAACAGCGTGGGATACCTGAAGTCATTATTCGTGATATTATCAAAGAATATGACTTCTCCTCTGAGGCAGAAGTAGCGCTCAAAATAGCGAGAAAGCGTTTTAAGCAGGCTAAAACAATTGATAAAGTACGGATAAGCAGGTACTTGGCTGGCAGGGGTTTCTCTGCCAGTTCAATTACTAGTGTAATAATTAACCTAGAGTGTACTACCTAGGTTAATTTTTCATTCTCTAAGGCTATGATGTAATTGTCATAAGCTTCATTTACAATAAATTATGGCTAACTTGACACTACTTTCAAAAACATTTACAATTATATTGGTCAATCGTATATCAAGGTAGCATTATTTTTGTAAAATTCTTTTAAGAGAACAAAGCATTGCTTTAGGGGAGTAATGGTTAGGTGCTTTTAAAAGCCGAGTACAATACTCGGCTTTACCCTTATTATAATTTAATAAAAAGGAGGTGGAAATTATTGAAAGTATGCTAACGGCCATCATTGCTATTATTTTAGGATTCGGCATAGGTTATTTTGCGCGCAAGAAAAGCGCTGAAGCCCAAATTTCCTCTGCTGAAGATGCTGCAAGAAAAATAATTGAAGATGCTGAACGAGCAGGAGAAGCTAAAAAGAAAGAATCCCTTGTCGAAGCGAAAGAGGAAATTCATAAATTGCGGAACGAACTCGATCGCGAAACAAAGGAACGCCGCTCCGAATTGCAGCGTCTAGAACGTCGTTTACTACAGAAAGAAGAAAATCTTGACCGGAAAATTGACTCGCTCGAGAAAAAAGAAGAAGTACTTAATCGTAAAGAAATCGAGCTAGACAAAAGTCAGGAAAAGGTCAATGAGTTATACACTAAGCAATTAGCTGAATTAGAGAGACTGTCTGGCTTTACATCAGAAGAAGCAAGAAATATGCTTCTTGCCAGTGCTCAAGAAGAAATAAAGCATGAAACTGCTATGATGATTAAAGAACTAGAGCAACAGGCAAAAGAAGAGGCGGACAAACGAGCTCGTGAAATAATTTCTTTAGCTATACAGCGCTGTGCAGCTGACCATGTAGCTGAAACAACTGTATCGGTCGTTGCATTGCCTAATGATGAGATGAAAGGCCGCATAATTGGCCGCGAAGGACGAAATATCCGTACTTTAGAGACTCTCACCGGTATTGATCTAATTATAGATGATACTCCGGAGGCTGTCATATTATCTGGTTTTGACCCAGTACGTCGTGAGGTTGCCAGGATTGCCTTAGAAAAATTAATAACTGATGGGCGTATTCATCCGGCTCGAATAGAGGAAATGGTAGAAAAGGCCCAAAAAGAGGTTGAGCAGCGAATAAAAGAAGCTGGTGAGCAGGCTACCTTTGAAACTGGTGTCTATGGACTACATCCTGAGTTAATAAGACTCTTGGGACGACTGAAATTCCGTACAAGCTATGGTCAAAATGTGTTGAAACACTCAATAGAGGTTTCCCACTTAGCTGGGGTAATGGCTGCGGAACTCGGCGTGGATATTATGTTAGCCAAGCGTGCAGGCCTCTTGCACGATATTGGCAAAGCGGTTGACCATGAAGTTGAGGGGCCTCATGTAACAATCGGTGCTGATTTAGCAAAAAAATATCGTGAGTCAGCAGAAGTGATAAATGCTATCGGAGCTCATCATGGAGATGAAGAACCGAAAACAGTTCAAGCGGTATTGATTGCCGCGGCCGATGCTGTATCGGCTGCTCGACCGGGTGCACGTAGGGAAAGCCTTGAAAGCTATCTAAAACGATTGACTCGGTTAGAGGACATTGCTGAATCGTTTGAAGGTGTCGATAAATCTTTTGCTATTCAAGCTGGTCGTGAAATCCGAATCATGGTAAAGCCGGATAAGATTGATGATCTTTCGTCTGTTCGTTTAGTACGCGATATTGTAAAGAAAATCGAGAGTGAGCTTGAGTATCCAGGCCAGATAAAAGTAACTGTAATTCGTGAGACACGCGCTATCGATTATGCAAAATAATAAGGTTCTATAATAAATGTTGGGGTAACCAGTTTCATACCTGGTAATACCTCAACATTTTTTTTAAGAAAATGAATAAAAGTGAAACTTCCTGAATTTTAAAGTTGCTCACGTCATTTATCTTGAACAAAACCATAAGTCTTATGCATGCCCTAGTACAACAAACACGGATAGTATTCATGATTACCGACAGCAAGCTGTTCAGGATATCCTACTTGCCAAATCTGTCCTTTATATCATTCGAAAAAGACGCCCTTATGTGAAAAACGCATAATGACAACCGCTTGAAAAGGTTTAGTGCAATCCACCCATTTGACGGGGGGTTATGATTAAACAGGGATCATTGCTTCCATTAATTTTAAAAAGGATTTATCTAATATCTAGAGAACTATATTTATAGTCTACTAAAACATTTTTATTTTTGCTAATGGATGGTGAACCTTTAATGTCTAAATATCATCAAGATGATGAAAACATTTCGGATGGCGTAAATTTACTGATTTCTATTTTAGTGTGCTATCCCGAAATTGGAACAATAAATTTTGACCCAAGAACAAATTCTCTTAAGTTAACTTTCATATTGTCTAATTTATCAACACAGACTAAGTGTATGGAATTTAAGCAGCTTTTAACCGATAGTATCAGCGCTTACCATTTACTTGAGAATACAAACATGAAAATCGCAGAAATAGAATTTAGCACATATGGACAAATGACAATGATGCATATTATCCGCGATGTCTGTTCATTGACAAAGGCTGAGATAGCGCTTATTATTACCCTATTACGCGACAAATTTCAAGACCGTCTAGTAATAGATTACAATGATAGTTTGCTTGAGGAAGATTTGGTTATGCAAGAAGAAGTTATTGAAACTATGCTTGAAAGCATGAAGAAGCAATACCATGGAAATAATAGCTTAATAGGGATTAGGGAAGACGGTCGAGTGCTAGTTTTCAACAAATAAAATGAACAGAGTAATTGTATAAATTACTCTGTTCATTTTATTTTAAATTTATTTAAATTATTTGAATTTTTATTAATGTAAAAAAAGGGATTTTCTGGTCAAATAACGAATATATACCAATGAAAATTATATAATTTTTGCTTTACTATAAAGGAGGGTACTAAAAATGGAAGTCTTAAAAGTATCAGCAAAATCTAATCCTAATTCGGTAGCAGGCGCTTTGGCTGGAGTGCTAAGAGAACGCGGTGGAGCTGAAATGCAAGCCATCGGCGCTGGAGCACTTAACCAAGCGGTTAAGGCAGTAGCAATCGCAAGAGGGTTTGTTGCTCCACACGGCGTAGATCTTATATGCATCCCTGCCTTTACTGACATTTTAATTGACGGTGAAGAACGCACCGCTATGAAACTAATTATTGAGCCGCGCTAAGTTATAGCCTGGCTAGGCGATTTTTTTGTAAACGATCAAAAAACCTGTTCTTATGAACAGGTTTACTTGTTTTTGTAACGCTGATTTATGGAATACTAATATTAACGATATGGAAGTTATAGAGGATGGTGAGGAGTTTGCAGATTGCATGTGCTAATGTTTTACCAGGAGAAGTCTTCTGCGACACACTAATAATAGGTTTGCTTGACGAAACCCTAAATAGTGTGGAGATGGCTAGAGCTTATGGGAATCCATTAGCAACTCTACTTAGTTTAATGGTCCGAGACCAGCCAGAATGTTGTCAATTAGCTGAAACAACTATTATCCACAACACTGCTGATTATGGCTCTAAACGCATAGTAATAATCGGATTAGGCAAAAAGGATAAACTGACATTGGATAAAATTCGTGAACTTTCTGCGATCGCAATCCGCGTTGCCAAAAAACTGAAGTCTAGAACGGTGGCTACTGCTATTTATAGAAATCATCACAACTTAAGTGATGCTGCAATATCAATTATTCAGGGAGCAATTTTAGGAAGCTATGAATTTAACAATTACAAAACTGATGCCAAGAGCAATATTATTGAAAAAATAATTCTTGTAGGTCCAGATCTTCCAAGTGATCAAGAGTGGCTGCTTACGCTCAATAATGCAAAAGTTATTGCTGACAGCGTAAATTTTGCTAGGGATTTAACTAATCATCCATCCTGCTACATGAATCCTAGCCAAATGGCGTCTATCGCTCAGGATATTGCTAGCCAATTTGGATTCGAAATTAACGTTTTAGATAAAGGCGATATGGAAAAACATAAGATGTATGCAATGCTTGCAGTTGCGCAAGGAAGCACTACACCGCCAAAAATGATTACTTTAAAATACATTGGTAATCAGCAGAGCAATGATCTGATAGCATTTGTTGGAAAGGGGATTACATTTGACAGCGGAGGCATTTCACTTAAGCCTAGTGAAAAGATGGGCGATATGAAAGGTGATATGGCCGGAGGAGCAGCTGTTCTAGCTGCAATGCAGGCCATAGGTCATTTGAAACCTAAGGTCAATATTCTGGCAATTATCCCCTGCACTGAGAATATGCCATCCGGTCATGCTTTTAAACCTGGTGATGTGATTTGTTCTATGAGTGGAAAAACTATTGAAATTATTAGTACCGATGCCGAAGGACGGCTGCTCTTAGCGGACGCTGTTACCTACGCCCGTAAGCTAGGTGCTACAAGAATTATCGATTTAGCGACTCTAACAGGAGCGTGTGTAGTCGCTTTAGGTAATATAACATCAGGCCTAATTAGCAATAATGATGGCTGGTCGAAAGAAATTCTAAGAGCTTCTAAACAAACGGGGGAAAAGATGTGGCTGTTACCCAGCTATGACGACTATTTAAACCAAATAAAAAGTGATATAGCCGACTTGAAAAACTCCGGAGGGCGGATGGCAGGAACAATTACGGCAGGCGTATTTATTAAACAATTTGTGGGCGATCTTCCATGGGTCCACATAGACATTGCAGGTACAAGCGATATTGACAAAGTTAGTGGCTATAACGTGAAGGGCGCTACTGGGGTCGGAGTGCGAACTTTAGTCCAAATAGCACAAAATCTATCTACTAATGCCTGCTGATCTTCATATCCATACTACTGCTTCAGACGGTCGCCTTTCGCCGGAAGAAGTTTTAATTAAGGCTGCTGAGTGCGGGTTATCGTTCATAGCTATTACCGACCATGATACAATTGATGGGCTTATTAGTCTAAAGGATTTCTGCTTAAATCATAGTCCAGTTGTCATACCAGGGATTGAATTTAGTATTGATATGCCCGACCATGAAGTGCATTTATTGGGTTACTATATTGACCCATTTGATGCTCAATTACAGAAGCAGCTTATTAGTATTACAAATGATCGCCGCCAGCGAATAGAAAAGATTGTTACTAAGCTGAATGATTTAGGTTACAATATTACTAAAGAAGAAGTTCTAAAAAGCACAAAAGCGACCGCTTCAATTGGACGTCCATATATTGCGAGAATCTTAGTGGAAAAGGGATACTTTCAGACCGTAGGTGACGCATTTGAGAAACTGCTTTGTAAAAACGGACCTGGATATGTGCCACACTATAAGCTTAAGCCACAACAAGCAATTAAGCTAATTAACGGGGCAGGCGGAATTGCAGTCCTAGCTCATCCTGGGTTAATCGGTGATGAGAGTATAGTCTTGAGAATGATCGAATATGGTGTTTGCGGTCTCGAAGTTTACCATCCTAAACATAATCAGGAACAAAGAAATAAATATTTACAGCTTGCTAAAAGATATAAACTAATAGTGACTGGTGGTTCAGACTTTCATGGTATACCATCGAGATACCCAGAAAAGTTGGGTGAATTTACTGTTCCCAACGCATTGGCGCTGAGTTTACAAAGACATAGTCAGGCATTAAAATAACCTCCTTAGAATATAATCATGTAGCCAGCACCACTAGCAATTTGCCGAGTACTATTCAGGGGGAGGGGTTATGGAAGGAGACATCTGCCTGATTGAAGAACTTAGAAAGCGCATACGTGAATTGGAGGATAAAGTTGAAGCTTTACGAATCAGTCGGCGTGTATTGATGAACCTAATTGAATCACTTGAAAATGAAAGACGTGAGCAACTGCTAATTCTAGAGACGAAAAATGAACGATTAAAAAAGAGTAATTGTCGCTATGCCCGGATAATTATGTATAGAAATTTGCGTATCACTGAACTTGAGCAAAAGTTAGAGAACTTTTCTAGGTCCACTTGACAACACCTGAAAAGGTGTTTATTTTTTATGTAATAGGGTAAATTAGGGAGGCTACTATGGAAGTTATTGCACTAGTTGGACCAAGCGGAACCGGAAAGAGTCATCGTGCGCTTATAGTTGCTCACGAATATAATATTGATACTATTGTTGATGATGGTCTTTTAATAAAAGATAGCAAGATTGTAGCCGGCCATTCTGCTAAAAAAGAACCAAGTAAGATACGGGCAGTCAAAAGAGCAATCTTTATGGAAGAAGATCATGCTCGTGAAGTTTGTGAGGCTATAGAAAGAGTTAAACCCGAACGAATGCTTATACTTGGAACCTCTAAAAACATGGTGGAGAAAATCGTATCTGTGTTAGGATTACCTTCTATTCATAAAGTAATAAACATTGAAGACATTGCAACGCCTGCTGAAATTGCGAAAGCAAGAGAAAGCCGTTTAAAAGAGGGGAAACATATTATTCCTGTCCCTACAATCGAACTTAAACCGCACTTTTCAGGATATTTAATTGACCCATTAGAGATTTTTTTTAAGAAAACTCAATCAAAAAAGCGGCGAAAGCTAGGTGAAAAATCAATCGTACGACCAACTTTTAGTTATTATGGTAAACTATTAATATCAGATGCTGTAATTTCGGCAATAGTTGACTACGTCGCTGTCAGTGAGCCCGCTATTACTCGTACCGGACAGATTCAAATCAAGAACTTTCAAGAGAAAGAGAAAGGAATATCCATCACTTTTGACGTAACTATAAAATATGGCTTTTCGCTGCGAGAGGTAGTAGCTACTGCGCAGAAAAGGGTTAAGGACGTTGTCGAATATATGACAGGACTACTAGTTAACGAAGTAAATGTTGCAGTAAAACGTCTTACTATTGATTAGAGTATTTGAGAAGGGAGCTAAAAGATGTTGCAAAAGCTAAAGATAGTCGGATTCGGTTTAGGAGCAGGTATTCTGAGCGGGTTACTTGGCGTAGGAGGCGGCATAATCTTAGTGCCGATTTTAGTGTCATTATTAGGGTTTGCTCAACATAATGCTCATGCCACTTCATTAGCGGTTATTGTTCCTACTGCGATAGTAAGCAGTGTTGTTTATAGTTATCATGGAAATATAGATGTTGTCCTTGCGATAACGCTTGCCGCAGGTAGTATTGTCGGAGCAGGCCTTGGCGCTAAATGGATGAAGCATATTCCAGCGGCCCAGTTAAAGCGTATGTTTGGCGCTCTATTAGTAATAGTAGGGGTGAGAATGTTATGGTCATAGCTGTTTCAATACTTGCAGGCTTGGCGGCAGGAATATTAAGTGGTTTGCTAGGGGTTGGCGGCGGAATAGTTTTAGTGCCAATGATGGTTTTTATTTTAGGGGTTTCGCAGCATATTGCACAGGGGGTTTCTCTACTCGTGATAATTCCCACAGCAGCTTCTGGCTTATGGCATCTCCATAAAGAAAAACTTGTAGACTACAAAACGGCTGCACTATTGAGTCTCGGCGCAATTGCAGGCGCCATGTTAAGTGCTAATTTCGTTCAAAGTCTCCCTGCTGCGGAACTGAAAAAGATTTTCGGTGTTTTTGTTATAATAATGGGTGGAAGAATGATATTTGCCAAGCCTCGCGCTAAGGCAGAAAACAAATGATTTAAGCCCCCAACCGTTTAGCGGTTTGGGGGTGTTTCTTTTAGGTCAAGACTAACTTTCCGTTATTTGTTTAAGTATAATTTTTAGGATATAATAATCTACAG
Source organism: Veillonellaceae bacterium (assembly GCA_012523975.1). Lineage (NCBI taxonomy): Bacteria > Bacillati > Bacillota > Negativicutes > Veillonellales > Veillonellaceae > Veillonellaceae bacterium. The sequence continues at coordinate 96 of JAAYSF010000049.1, read as the reverse complement.
GAGTTGATGAAAAGTGACAAAGCCAGATAGTTTTAAAGCAGATTATAAGGAACAAAATTCGACTACTAAGTTTTTTACAACCTTTACATATGGCTG
>JAAYSF010000048.1 GCA_012523975.1 Veillonellaceae bacterium | reverse complement strand
CTTTCTGTTCCTTTAGAAATAATGTCGAACCATGTTGGCTAGAAATAATTTTTATAAATGATTTTGGCATATAAAAAGCGCCCGGCAAGGGCGCTACAGTCTTAATATTCTTTTGGCGTTTCTTCACCGGCTAGGACGCGGTAAGCTCCTTCGGCCAAGGCTTGCAGCTCATTTTCTCCGGGAATAATTACAACCGGAGCTAGGAAACCGATATACTCTTTTAACTTAGCAGTAAGATACTCCGAGTAGGCAATGCCGCCTGTCAGAATGATGTAGTCAACGTTGCCGCATACCGGCACGGCTGCCGCCGCAATATAGCGGGCAACTTGATAAATCATGGCTTGATAAACTTTTTCAGCCTCTTTATCACCGGCTTTTATCCGCTCTTCGACCTCCCGGGCGTCATTGGTGCTCAGGTGCGCCACCAATCCTCCTTTGCCGGCGATCCTTTTGGCAACATCAGCTTTAGTCAGCTTGTTATCGATTATAAGATCGGCGAATTGGCTCGCTGGCATAGTGCCGGCCCGCTCGGGTGAGAAGGGTCCTTCACCGTTAAGAGCATTATTAACATCAACGACGCGTCCTTGTTTATGGCAGCCGACCGAAATCCCGCCCCCAAGGTGGGCAATAATCAGATTAAGCTCTTCATAAGAGCGTTGTTGGCTTTTAGCAAAACGTTTTCCAACCGCCTTTTGATTCAAAGCATGAAATATGCTGCGGCGAGGTGTTTCTGGCCAGCCGGTGATGCGGGCAACCTCATCAAGTTCATCTACAACAACAGGATCCACAATGAAGGCTGGGCACCCTGCCCTTTCCGCAATCAAACTCGCCAAGATAGCGCCAAGATTGCTTGCATGCTGGCCGTATCGGCTATATTTAATATCGTCGAGCATCTTGGCATTTACAACATAAGTACCGCTTACCATAGGTCTGAACAGACCGCCTCGTCCGACTATCGCCGAAAAATCTTGCGGCAATAAGTTCTGTGATGCTAGAAACGCATTGATTTTTTCCAGTCGGTAATCAAGTTGATCAATTATGTTAGTAAAACCGGCGAGTTCCTCAACGCTATGACTAAGACTCTGGCTGAGCTGTTCAGCCGTATCATGGTATACAGCAATTTTAGTGGACGTAGAACCTGGATTAATCGCTAAAATTTTATAGGCCATGACAAAACCTCCATTGCGCAAGATATCTTTTAGCAGCCATTTATGTCAAAGACTGCCACTGACAAGTCTAGTATAATACATCTGGCGCAAGGGATAAAGGGAGAATAGCAATAGCTACTAAAAAATTAAACGGCTCGGTTAGCCCAGCCGCAATAATCCGATTAAGATTAAGATTGTTCCCGGTAAATATGGAAATCGCTTTTTTACCTGCTCCGGGACAAACCGTTTAGCTGAATAAAGTCCGGCACTAATAACAACCATCTGAATAGCCCCCATCACTAGTGGGGTAGCCGGTGGCAGCCAGCCCATCAGCGCTGCGGCAAATGCAGCCAGCATATTATCTAAGCCCAGCGCCAACCCAAGAAAAATCGATTCGAGCGGACTGATATTATTTGATTTATCGACGTCAGCTGTCTCAGGTTTGGCAACAATGCTGATAACCAACCGGCCCACTGAAAAACTTAGTTTGCGGGCGGTTACTTCTCCCACGGCCTGATATGATCGAACCTCCTTAGTCAAGTATTCCTGAAACAGGCTGAACAGCCCGAGCAGAATAAGCAGAACAGCCCCGCAGCTTATGGCGAGCTGGGTATTGATTATCGCGCCTAATACATTGGCCAGCGCCATGGCTGTTCCGGCGCAAACTGCCGTTACCAGACCTACAATTACCAATGATATCAGCGGCATCCGAATGCCTTTCATGCCATAAGCCATCCCGGCGACAAAACCATCCAAGCTCACCGCCAAGCCCAGCAGCACAACATAGAGAAAGGTCATTTCTCGCTGCCCCCTTTAGCCTAACCGTATCAAGCCCAAGATTATCAAAATTGCCCCCGGCAAATAAGGAAAGCGTTTTTTGAGGTTATCAGATATAAATCTGGCCGATGAATAGCAGCCACCGGTAACACAAACGGCATGGATAAGTCCTACCAACAGCGGTGTGTAGATTGGCAGCATGCCCATTAGAGCAGCACCAAAGGTCGCCACCATGGCGTCGAGACCGACTGCCAGGCCAAGAAACACGGCTTCCAGTGAATTAATATTGCCTTGGCGGTCAACATCGGCTGTTTCCGGCTTGGCCATTATGCTTACTACCAGCTGACCCAGGGAAAATGTAAGTTTGCGGACGGTCATCTCGCCTTCCAATTCATATGAAGGAACCTTTTTGATAAAATATTGCTGAAAAAGGCTCCATAGTCCCAGTGAAATAAGTAGCAGTGCCCCTAAGATTATGGCAAGCTGGGTGTTGATAAACTGCTCAAGGATATAGGCTGCTGCCATTGCAAAGGCGGTACCAATCATAGTCACAAAACCTACTATTACTACCGAAGTAAACGGCAGACGAATGTTCTTCAGACCGTAGGCCATTCCAGCTACAAAACCGTCAATACTGACAGCAAACGCTAAAATCAATACATAAAACAGATCCATCCTAAGTCAGCCCTCCTAGTTAAAAAACAGTTTCTTCGTTAATATATGGCTGAAGCATAGGAATGGTTACTGTCTACAAGCCTGGCATTATAATGAAGATAAGTAAGTAAAATGTGGCAAAATTGCAGGATTTTTATGTTTTTATAGGGAATTATATGTTATAATTAGAATTTAGCAATTGGATTTGTTTTTGACCTCTAATTCAAGTCAGTTTTCGAGGTGAGAATGTGGATTTTGGTTTAGGAAAAGTATTACCTGTACGCATTGAAGATGAGATGAAGAGTTCTTATATCGACTATGCCATGAGCGTTATCGTTATGAGAGCACTGCCAGACGTCAGGGACGGGCTAAAGCCTGTTCACCGCCGCATTTTGTATGCCATGCACGAAGCCGGCATGACACCTAATAAAGCGTACAAAAAATCAGCCCGTATTGTGGGTGAAGTGCTTGGTAAATATCACCCGCACGGAGACTCTTCAGTTTATGATGCCACAGTTCGTATGGCTCAGAATTTCTCAACCCGCTACTTATTAGTTGACGGGCACGGAAATTTCGGCTCAATTGACGGTGACTCGGCAGCAGCGATGCGTTATACCGAAGTACGGATGTCTCGCGTAGCCGAAGCTATGTTGTCCGACATTGAAAAAGACACTGTCGACTTTGTTCCCAACTATGATGAATCTTTAAAAGAACCAAAAGTATTGCCGTCAAAAATCCCCAACCTGCTTGTCAATGGCTCATCCGGCATTGCGGTAGGTATGGCAACTAACATCCCGCCCCATAACTTAGGCGAGGTTGTCGATGGCTTAGTCATGATGATTGATAATCCTGAAGTAACGATTACTGATCTCATGATGGCCATAAAAGGACCGGACTTTCCGACCGGTGGCCTTATTCTCGGCCGCGAAGGCATTAAGCAGGCTTATACCACCGGCCGCGGCGTTGTTAAAATGCGGGCCCAAGCTCAAATAGAAAAAATGTCAAACGGCAAAAATCGCATCTTGGTAACCGAGATTCCATACCAAGTAAACAAGGCCCGGCTTATTGAACGCATTGCTGACTTAGTCCGGGATAAATCTATTGATGGTATTACCGACCTTCGTGATGAGAGCGACCGCAAGGGTATGCGCATTGTCATCGAACTGCGCCGTGATGTCAACGCTGATGTTATTCTCAATCAATTGTATAAACATACTCAGCTCCAGGAAACCTTCGGCATTATCATGCTGGCGCTAGTTGACGGTCACCCCAGAATTCTGAGTCTACCTGAAGTACTTCATTACTATCTTGAACACCAAAAAGACGTAATTGTCAGACGCACTAAGTTTGAATTGGCAAAAGCCAAAGCCCGCGCTCATATCTTAGAGGGCCTCAAAATCGCCCTTGATCATATTGATGCGGTAATCACTACCATTAGAGAGTCTAAGACTGTCGATATTGCTCGGGCAGCCTTGATCGAGGGCTTTAATTTAAGCGAAAAACAGGCCCAAGCTATTTTGGACCTGCGCTTACAGCGCTTAACCGGCCTGGAACGAGCCAAAATCGAGGACGAATATCAAGAAATGCTTAAGACTATTGAATATCTGGAATCAGTTTTGGCTGATGAACGTAAGGTACTCAACATAATTAAAGAGGAGCTCCTGGAAGTCAAGCGCCGGTTCAGCGACGAACGCCGCACCGTTATTACTAGCGACGTTTCCAAATTGGAGCTTGAAGACCTGATCGCCGAAGAAGATATTGTTCTGACTTTAACCCATGACGGCTATATCAAACGCTTGCCCGTTGATACCTACCGCAACCAAAAACGCGGCGGTCGTGGTGTAACCGGTATGGGTACTAAGGAAGAAGACTTTGTTGAACATTTATTTGTTACAACTACCCACCACAACATCCTCTTCTTCACTAACCGCGGCCGGGTTTATCGTTTAAAAGCCTACGAAGTCCCTGAAGCCAGTCGGACGGCTCGCGGCACATCCATTGTTAATCTGCTGCCAATGGACAAAGAGAAAATTACCGCCGTTATTCCTGTCCGCGAATTTTCGGACAAACTATATCTGTTCATGGCAACTCAGAAAGGCATTGTCAAGAAAACTGAGCTGACCGAATATGATACTTCGCGCAAGGGCGGCTTAATTGCTATCTCGCTTGATGAAGATGATGATTTGATCGGCGTTAGAATGACCAATGGCCAAAAGAAAATCATCATGGGCACCAAGGACGGCTTGGCAATCATCTTCCCTGAGACCGACGTCCGTGTAATGGGCCGAGCGGCGCATGGTGTAATTGGCATCCGGCTTAACAAGGGCGATAAGGTCGTAGGCATGGACGCTATCACAAAAGACGGCGAAATCTTAAGCGTAACGGCTGAAGGCTATGGAAAACGCACCCCGGTCACCGATTACCGCCTGCAGAGCCGTGCCGGCAAAGGCATTATTAACACCAGGGTCACTGAAAAAACCGGTGAAGTTATCGGCCTGCGGCTTGTGCGTCCTAACCAGGAATTAATGCTCATTACCAGCGAAGGCATTGTCATCCGTACCGATATCAACGAAATCTCGGTGTTCGGCCGTAACGCTCAGGGCGTCAAGCTGATGCGCACCGATGAACAAGATAAAGTAGTTGCGCTGGCACTTGTTGAAGAAAAGAAAACCGACGATTAAAACCGCATTTGGAGAGACTGCCGTTGGCAGTCTCTTTGTTTTAGCCGGCAAAAGTAATATAATATACCTAACTTTAACAATGGAAGCTTTGCATTACAAGACAAGGGGTGTTGTACATACAAATTTTGGCGCTATTAACTACGCTTATTATATCGCTAACCGGCGGCTATTGTTTTTATCTGCTCAATGCTCCGCTCCCTTGGACGCTTGGCCCGCTTGTTGCTGTAAGTATTCTGACGGCTATCTGGAAAATACCGGCTTACTGGCCGGTAAGCATCCGCAATTTCGGCCTCATTATTCTCGGCTATATAATGGGCAGCTCGTTTACCTTAAACACTTTGCAGCAAATTGCCGTCCAACTGCCGGCCATGCTGGCAGCTACTGTCAGTACCGTTATATTCAGTTTGCTTATTGGCTATATTACTCATAAAAAGACCGGGATAAGCCTGGCCAGCAGTATACTGGGCAGTACCCCGGGCGGCATGACACAGATGGTTGTGCTAAGTGAGGAAGTACCTGACAGCAATACTACAGTCGTCACCTTTATTCAAACAATCCGCCTGCTGTCAGTCGTCTTTATTGTTCCCTTTCTGGCCGTCCACGGCCTGTCAGCCGGCTTGGGCTCTGAGGGACAAGGTGTATCATTCGGCAAACCGCTGCCTTATGCCGAAGTTATCTTTGCCTTTGCAGCTATCGCCAGTGCCCTTGCCGCAAACGCCCTAAACTTTCCTACAGCTTATCTCCTGGGCCCCGTCCTCAGCACCGCGGCGCTAGTCTTAGCCGGTTTACAGCCGCCGGCTGTACCGGCTCCTCTCGCAATCGCCGCTCAGTTGTTTTTTGGTACTTACTTAGGTGTAACTACTAAAATAGCCAATTTAGAAAACTGGAAGCAGCTGCTTCCCTACTCGATTGGCGGCGGCGTTGCAATTGTGCTATTTTCTTTGGGTATTGGGTATCTCTTAACCTTTTGGCATAATATCGATATTATCACTGCCTTTTTAGGTACAGCGCCCGGCGGTATGACCGAGATGGGGATTACAGCCATTAACGTCGGCGCCGATGTATCAATTATTACGGCTTATCAATTATTTCGCTTGTTATTTATGCTGCTTATCTTGCCGGTAGCGCTAAAATGGTGGTTTCATTCACGAAATGCTAAAGACAGCCATTGAAAAAGGGAGGCAATATGAAATACGATTTTAATAATAAAATTGTTTTAATTACCGGAGGAACGTCAGGCATTGGCCTCGCTGCAGCTAAACTGTTTTTGCAAGGCGGAGCGCATGTCCTGCTCAACGGTCGATCTTCGGCCAAAGGACAGCGAGCTATCGACGATTTAGCCGAATTCGCCGGCAAGGTAAGGTTTATAGCCGGAGACGTGAGTAAACCTGAAGATTGCCGAAAGATCGCAGCTCAGGCGGCACTATGGCATGGCCGGCTTGATATTGTTGTTAACTCAGCTGGTGTCTATCTTGAGAAGGCCATTACCGATACTTCAGTTAACGAATATGACGAGATTATAGACACTAATCTTAAAGGAACTTATTTTATCGCCAAGTATACCGTTCCGCATCTGCGCAAGCAGCAAAGTGCTGCGATTGTAAATGTTGCCTCCGATGCCGGTCTAAATGGCAATTTTTTATGTACCGCTTATTGCGCAGCCAAGGGTGCTGTAGTTACCTTTAGTAAAGCATTAGCACTCGAATTGGCGCCCTATAATATCCGGGTTAATTGTGTTTGCCCCGGTGATATTGAGACCCCAATGCTTGATAAACAACTGGCCGAGACTAAGGACATCGATGCCGCTCGGCGGGAGATGGCCTCGGTCTATCCCTTGGGCCGCATCGGCAGTGCAGATGAGGCCGCTCAGGTTATTTGTTTTTTAGCCTCGGATGCCGCATCCTTTGTCACCGGCGCCGCATGGACAGTCGATGGGGGTCTTACTGCCTGCTAATAACTTCCCCTGCCTTATTTTTATTGACAAACAACGACTGTCTTTGTTACGATAGGGTTGTAGAATTACAGCATGAGTCTGTAGTAGTAGCATGGCAGGATGGTAGAGGAAATAAGCACACTCCTGGCCGGAGTGTGTTTTTTATTATCTAAAATGCCCACCGCGATTGTGCGGATTTGGACTTATGCTGAATAATCGGATTGAAGAAAGGTAGGATGGTGTAAAATGTCCATTCAGTTTGGTATTGTTCTAACTTATATTGCCCTGTTATTCGGAATTAGCATTTATGCCAAGCGGAAGACCGCGGCAAAAAGCTCGGGCTTCTTATTTGCCGGACGCAAACTAAGTACAACCTTGGTAGCCGTAAACGTGGCCGGCTTGGCAATTGGCGCGGCATCAACAATTGGAGTTGCCGAAAACGCTTTTCAGGTAGGGATAGCAGCCGGCTGGTACAATGCAGCGTGGTCGGCCGGAGCCGTAATTATGGGTATGGCCGCAGCCAGCAAATACCGTGAGCTTAACTGTACCACAATCCCCGCATTATTTGAACGTTATTACGATAAAAAAGGCCGCATCATCAGTGTTATCGGCCTGATAACTATCCAGCTTGTCATTACGTCCATGCAATATTTAGCCGGCGGCGCAATTTTATCATCGCTGCTGCCCGATATCTTCAGCTTCACCGGCGGCATGCTTACCAGCGCCGTAGTTTTTATCGGCATTACGCTTATCGGCGGCCTTTGGTCGGCCGGACTTTCAAATATTATCAGTGTTGCTCTTATTTATTTCGGCGTTATTGTTGCGACTATTCTCAGCGTAAGCAACCAAGGCGGCATCGGAACCATAGCTGCCAGCTTACCGGCCGGTGATCACTGGTTCAGCGGTGTGGGCGGTTTGGGCTTAGCTACAATAATTGGCTGGTTTACCGTTATGATTACCCAAACTATTACAGCGCAGGGACCAGTGCAAATTGCCTGCGGCGCCCAAAGCGGCAAGGTAGCCAAAAAGGGCTTTTTATGGGGCGCGGTTATCATTTTCCCAATTGGCTTCTTATGTGCCATAATGGGTCTTGCCGCCAAAGTTGCTTACCCTGATATTACAGCCACTATGGCTTTACCCAAAATTATTATGAGCCTGGATCCGGTCATAGCGGGTATAACCTTGGCAGCGATGTGGGCAGCCGATGTTTCGACAGCATGTACGCTCCTCTTAGGCGCAGGTACACTGTTTTCCCAAGATATCTATAAACGCTTTATTAACCCAGCCGTATCCGATAGTAAATTTTTATTGGTTAACAGAGTGACCATCCTGGCACTGGGCGCCATAACCTTATGGTTTGCCTTTAACGCTGTCGGCATCCTCAAAACCCTGCTGATCGGCTTAAGCCTAACAACTGCCTTTACGGCCGTCTTTCTCTTTACCATGTTTGCCCCCGGCCTGTGCCGCCGCGGCTCGGCCTTTTATACTACCTTAGCCGGCATGGCAACATTATTAGCTTGGCAGCTCTTCCCTGAGATTCGGATTTTTGCGCATCCGATTTATCTTGAGTGGCTGGTTTGCTTAGCTGCTTTCTTCCTTGTTGCTGTATTTGACAGCCGCCCGATTGCCGTCGTTCACAACACTCCAGTCCCCGAAGGAGATGCTCAGATAAGCACACGTTAATATATTAGGCAATGAGTTTAAACCAGTATACAGCATGATAACAGAGCTATAGCTTATATAGTCCTACTTTTTCCAAGATAATTAGCCTTGAGCAAATACGGAGTCCATGATAAGATAATAATCGGAAAGACTTACACCTGCGGTGTTCGTCACCCTCACATATGTTCAACCGACTCATTTACTTGGGGAGTTTTATGCTGTACAGCTGTCATGCCGCCTTTGAGCGGAAGGCAAAAATACAGCCAGAACGCCCACCTGCTGGAAGGCGGGTTTGAACATACGGAGGAGACGGTACCTCGGGGGTGCTAATAAATTTTTTAAGGCTAGAACCAAACTAGGTTCTAGCCTTTTTGTTGTTCATTTTCAGATTTCAAACCCTGATACAAGTTTTTTTACTTAGCGTACCTTAATACCCGGGCCAAAGTCCTTTCCCACAAAGCTTGAATGCCATCAAAGTTCATATACGGCACATAATAGGCCTCAAGCTCGTCATGAAGCTTTTTCGAATAACTGAGATGTGCTACCGCCTTATTAAATAGCGTCCAGAACATTTCTCTGTCGTATTCAATAATCTTAGCATATTTAGCGGTGATTTCCGGGCGAAGACATGTATTCATATCAAGGACCATCTCAGCACCTTCAAGCGGTGTCGTATGCGGCCGGACTGATGTAGTAAGAGCGACGCCAAGCGACGGAATAACAAGATGCTCAATCTTTTCAGGGTCTAGCGGACAATAATAAGCCTCGGCATCTATGCCCTTTACTGTTGCGGTATCAATAACCTTTTGAAGCAGCGTCGCTTTTCCGGTGCCGGGATCACCGGTAATAACAAACCGCCGGGGTATAGAACCGACTACTGAATCAAGATAGTTGACCGGACCTTCCGGCGTAATTGCCGAGGCAAATAGTTTACGAACTTTGCCGTAGCCCAGTTTATCATTACCGCTAAAAATTCTTGCCAGTACAGCGCTGGCTTGTTTATTTGCCTTAACAAAATCCATGGCTTCATAGTTGGCAGCTTCCCAGTCATCGTAAAGCGATTTAGCCGCTTTCAAAACCCGGTAAGCCCGTTTAAAATTCTTGCCGATTTCAGCATTACAGGCAATAACCTTGGCTTTATTGGGTACCAACTTTTCCTCACTCCAGAAGTCGCCAAGATGAATAATTTCATCGACACAGCCGGGATTCTTCGGGTCAACGATATGCGGTGCCGTTCCATCAACAAAGGCCACGTTTAAGGCCGGAACCACTACACCATCAAGTGATTTATTATCACTTGAACAATGATGATATTCAACATCAAACCCTTTTGCATTCAACGCCGCGCCCATCTTTTTCATAAAGGTCGATTTACCGGTACCCGGCCCGCCCTTCAAAATAAAAAATCGGGTTGCACTGGGCGAGATTATATAGTCGTAATAAGAAAAGAAGCCTAGGGGTGTATTCCCGCCGGGAAACACATGCTTAACCTTGCCAGTCATTAAATAACAGCCTCCTCACCGTTGCCAGTTTCCGTATATGATATGACAGTCAGCGATTTTTGCTACTAAAACACAGGGAGACTGTATAATTAGCTGCGGCCGGGCTAATATTAATTTTGCTGCAGACGTTTTTGTACCGCCTCAGGCAGCTCGATATTGAGGAACGAGCTGGTGAATTTTAGCCACTCCCGGGCGGCAAATGAAAGGTACCTATCCTTTTTCCAGATTACAGCCAGCTGGAGATACACTGCCGGTTCATTTAAAGGTATGGCTTTAATCCTGGATTGATCAAGTTCCTGACAAATCTTACGGGGCAAGAGCGCTATGCCTAAGCCGGCAGCAACAGCCTCAGTCATGAAGTCGCGCTGCGAACTTCCGCATACAACCCTGGGTTGGAAACCGCTTTTTATACAGCGGGCTACAATATGATCGTGCAGACTAAAATCATTTCGATACAGAACAAACGGTTCTTCTTTTAGGTCAGCAAAATCAATCTGCTGACGGTCGGCAAAACGGTGCTCCGGATGGACAATCAGCATAAGCGGATCCTTGATACAAGAAAACATATCGAATCTGTCTCCCTTAGCCGGAAGATTGCAGACTACGCCAATATCCAGCGAACCATCCTCGACCCCGCGTTCAACCATCTTTGATCCAACTTCAATCAATTCCAGGCTAATATTCGGGTAAACCTTATTAAATTCGCCAATTACCCGCGGGAATATGCTAGAACTGGCAATAGGAGGCAAACCGATGCGAATATTGCCCTTTTTAATATTCATTACATCAGCGAGCTCTAAGGTTAAATTCTGAAAGGCTGACAAAACGTGCTGGGCCTGACTGTAAACCGCCCGGCCGGCATCGGTAAGCTCGATCTGCTTGGCAGCTCGGGAAAATAACGTAACACCCAGCTCTTCTTCTAGGGTTTTTACCATTTTGCTAATGGTCGGCTGCGTAATATGCAGCACTTCGGCAGCCTTAGTAAAGCTCCGGTGCCGGGCAACTTCACAGAAATATTCCAAGTGCCTTATGTCCATCTAATCCCTCCTACATGTATAGATATAATGAATAATAAGAATTCTAAATATGTATTTTACCTATATTATATTATGAGTTAGAATATAGGTGTAATCAGGAAGTTAAGATACTAAATAGATTCCCAGGCTTACGCAAGCCTGCGGCGAAAAGGAGTGTAGCGAAATGAAACAAAAAGTATTTATCTCCGGCATGATTCCAAGCGTTGCCTATGATATGCTTTCTAAAGAATTTGATGTTACCATGCATAACGATTTACGCCTGTTGACTAAAGAGGAAATAATCAATGGCGTTAAAAACAGCGACGCCCTCTTAAGCTTACTGTCTGATAATATTGATGCTGATATCATTCAGGCAGCGCCTAATCTTAAAATTATTGCCAACTATGGCGCAGGCTTCAACAATATTGACCTGAAGGCTGCAACAGCACGCAAAATACCGGTTACCAATACACCGGCAGTGTCAACAAATGCGACTGCCGAACTAACCTTTGGTTTACTCTTGGCCATAGCCCGCCGGATTGTTGAGGGAGATCAGGTTACAAGATCCGGAAACTTTACCGGCTGGGCGCCTCTTTATTACCTTGGAACTGAAGTCAGCGGTAAAACCCTCGGCGTTATCGGTATGGGTAATATTGGCCGGGCTGTTGCCAAACGCGCCAGAGGATTTGATATGAAAATAATTTATTATGATAAGTTTCGCCAAAGCCCCGAAGTGGAAAAGGAATTGGGGTTAGAATTTATGACGCAGGAAGAAGTTATCAAAAATGCTGACTTCCTGACATTGCATGCTAACTATAGCCCGGAACTTCACCATATGATTGGTGAAAAAGAGCTGGCCATGATGAAACCTTCAGCGTACCTTATAAGTGCTGCTCGCGGTCAAATGGTTGACGAAAAAGCCTTGTTAAAAGCCCTGCAGAACAACACAATTAAAGGCGCTGCGCTGGACGTATATGAGTTTGAACCGGCAATTACGCCAGGTTTAGAAAAGCTTGATAATGTTGTATTATGCCCGCATTTAGGCAATGCTACTGTGGAAACCCGTGACGCTATGGCTCAGATTGCGGCCCAAAACATTATTTCGGTCCTTAAGGGCGGAAAACCGCAAAGCTGCGTAAATCAGGAAATTTACAGTTAAATTAGCTAATTCCCCATATTCTATAGACTTCCTTCTTAAAAACATTCCCTGACCAACCGACAGGGAATGCTTTTCTTTTAGTAACCAAAAACGCGCGATATCATCGCGCGTTTTTGATTACTTTTGCGACCGGCAATTTTTGATTGCCATTAATTCATTATCTGCCACCCGAATAAGTTTGTCCAAGTCATCGTCTTCAACAATAAAGCCCTTAGCCTTTCCGATACTGACAGTGCATAATACCTTTCCCTGATTATACATTATTGGGGTTGATGCAACTATATCGGCAATTCGTTTAGCAACGACCTCAAGCTCGGCACAATCAGGATTGGTAAGAATAACAACAAATTCATCACCGCCATAACGAAACACCTTGTCACGCCGCCTTAACGACGAACTAATAAACTTAGCAATCATCTGCAGAACTATATCTCCGCCTTCATGGCCATAACGTTCGTTTATTCCCTTGAATCGATCAACGTCAATTACCAGCAAGCCGATTTTACAACCTATCAGACGCGGTAAGCAGACATTATACAAGTAAGCCCTGTTATAAGCGCCGGTCAAATAATCGCGATAGGCCTGCTGGCTAAGATTACGGATTATATTATTAATTCTGCTCTGCAGTTTATTATTGCGGGTAATATCAGTATTATGAGACAACAGATAGCGACGCCCGTTTATTTCAATTAGTTTAGCAATGACTTCAACCGGAAACTGCCGTCCGTTTTTGCGTTTATGGATTGTCAATATGCGCTGCGATAGAGGGGCCTTTTTTATAATCTTCTGGAAATACTTAGTTTGCTTGGTTTGATTATCAGCGCTGATTTGACTGATCGGCATCCCGATAAACTCCTCCTGGCTGTAGCCATAGGTGGTTTCGCAAGCTTTATTAGCGTATACAATCAAACCAGTATTCAAGTCAGTTAATAGCAAACAATCATGAGTTAAATCAAGAATTTCGCTATAAAACAAAGCCGAAGACGGAATGTTTGAATTTCCATTATTCATATCTCACCCTCCTAGGCTCATTCTAAAGATATCTTCTCTATTTAGAAATTAATTCCTTTTAAATTATAGTCGACCACGATACTTTATTTTAAAATAATTATTTGCCGTTACCCAAACCTAGCTCTCTTAAAATTGGAACTATATAGAACTGTATACTGAAATCCTTGGAGACAAACAATAAGCTAAGACTTGTTTATTATTTGACCGCTGGACTGACCACATATAAAGGCGGGATTTAGTGGGACATAAATTTAACAAAACTGATTTTATTGTAATGGCTTTGGGTAATATTGTGGGCTCAGGCATCTTTTTGGCGAGCAGCGCCGTAATCAGTTCGGCTGGAGCCTGGGCACCGCTGGCATACCTTCTAGGCGGCCTTATTATGATGATGGAAGTTTCCTTTATCATCGAGATGTCAATTGCCAAACCTGTGCCGGGCGCTTTTAAGGCTCACGCCCAGGAAATTTTCGGCGAATGGTGGGGCTTTGTCAATGGCTGGATGTTTTGGACTAGCGCCGTACTTGGCATGTCCAGTGAGATTACAGCCTGCGCGATTTTCACCAGACTATGGCTGCCGGATGTTCCGCTCTGGCTGCTAAGCCTGTTTTTTGCTATCCTAATCACAATTATTAACCTTAATGATTTAAAAGGCCTGAGTAAAGCTGAAGTCGTTTTGGCGGCCACTAAAATATCGGCTATTGTCATATTCGTTATTGTGGGCGGACTTGTCGTCTTAGGCTTTCCGATTGGCGGCGTTTCAGCCAATCTCCAACAATACAGTGCTGCTCTCTCTGCCCCGTTGGAAGGGGTTAGCGGTCTTTTGGGAGCAATGCTGATAGTTTTATATGCCTATACCGGTACTGGCATAATCGGCTTAGCGGCAACTGAGACTCACCAGGCTGAAAAAGCGGTCCCCTCTGCTACCAGGTTTGTGACTGTAACGGTCGTCGGCCTTTACTCCCTAGCTGTTTTTTTGATCATTGCGCTGCTGCCGGCCGAATCGCTCCGTCCTGATACCAGTCCGTTTGTGTCGATTTTAAATATTTTTAAAATACCCTATGCCGGCAGTGTCTTAAACTTTATCCTGCTTACCGCCGCATTATCCTCGCTTAATTCGCAAGTATATTCTGCCTCACGGATGCTTTTTTCCATGGCCAAGAGCAACCAAGCTCCTAAAGCAGTCGGCAGGCAGAATGCCAAAGGCGTCCCGGTGGCCGCAGTCTGGATGAGCGGCCTGGTTCTTTTGTTGACCGCTCTAATGTCCTATATCCTCCCGGAAAAGCTGTATCTATACACCATCTGCGCCAGCGGTGTCTTAGCCTTAGTCAACTGGCTTAGCGTTTCAGCAACCCATTATTTCTTCCGTAAAAAGCTTTTGGCTGAGCACCCAGAGAAACTTAAATACAAAGCTCCCTTTTATCCTTATCTTTCTTGGATCTGCTTTTTCTCGGTCTTAATGGCACTCTTATCGGCACCGCTTTATCCCGACCAAATTCCCGGCCTCTACTCCGGCAGCATTCTGCTGCTGCTTATCAGTATTGTGTATTTCTTTATTCCCCGTAAAAACAAATAGCATCTAAAGTAACAAGGCGCGGTATCCCGCGCCTTGTTTTCACATCGTTTGTATTATCCGTCACCCCAAATCTGATAGGGTCTAACCGGCAAATTCTAAGTATTTTGGAATTTGGAGCTCCTCAAGCATATCATAACTTGAGGCAAGACTGTCACCAGAATTCTCCACACATTTGCCATCGATAAATAGATAGGCTTTTGCTGATGTTCTTAATTTTTTCTGGCGAAAGAAATCAATTATTTGACTGCCCTTAATTATCATTTCTTCAGACAAATTACTTTTAGCCGTCAGATAGCCGTGACTTAACAACCCGTCAAAAACATCACTGGTTAAATCTGACTTAATGTCTATTCCCTTTATAATTGTTAAGGCAACGTCCATCTGATCGCAGGTTTCAGCGTCCAGCACCTCGACTAGCAGAAATACGCTGCCTTTAGATAAAGGTGCGACTAGCTCCTCCAACGAAACAGCCTGACTTTCAAGCACCTGTAACAAGCTCCTTTTTGTTATGTTTTTCGACTTCCCTCTTGTATTGTTTTCCTGCCATAATCGTTGTATGCTAGTAAGATTATCCAAGGAAGAAACATTTGCTATAGTTTTTAGCGCTGTTTTTAGACACACTATGTTTGGAGGTGTATTTATGGGCGATAAAAATGAGCAACATAACCCTTCATCATATGCCGAGCTAATACTTTTTAACACTGATTCAGCCGATACTGAATCTGACCAACAACAACTAAAGGAGCCGAAAAGATTAATTCCCGGGATGTTTTCCAGTATATCTGATGCTGAATTAATAACACAAAGATTAACTGCCGAACTTGTTGAAACTGATGAATAAAAGTGTTTAAGCCGTGAAGAACGGCTTTTTTTTACAACTCATTTCTCTTATTAGTGAATAGTTGTATATATTTCCAATCAGCGCCTGTTTTTTATTAATGTAAAGTTGGCATAATAAGTTCAGCCGTGCCTGAGGTTACGGCTGTATTTAGCCATGTGATGCTCGCTTAATAATTAGGCGCTGAAAGGGATGAAGCAGAAATAATGCACTTAAGTATAGTCATACCTACCTATAATGAAAAAGATAATGTCAGTAAAATAACCAGTAAAATACGGACAATTTTAGCTAATGAATCCCATTCTTATGAAATTCTATTTGTCGATGACAGCTGTGATAATACGCCTAAGGTACTTGAGCAACTGTCTAGGCTTTATCCTGAGGTAAGATATATTCATCGTACTGCCGAAAGAGGTCTGGCATCGGCTGTTGTGCAAGGATTCAAACATTCCCAAGGAGATTATATCATCGTAATGGATTCCGATCTTCAGCACCCTCCCGAATTAATTCCGTTAATATTAAAACGCTTGTCCCAAGCTGATATTGTAATACCAAGTCGGTTTATAGCCGGAGGCTCAGATGGCGGTCTTAATTGGCTTAGAAAGTTTATTTCGTGGACGGCGCGTACTATTGGCCGATTTTCAATTACACGGCTGCGGGCTATCTCCGACTGTACCAGCGGCTATTTTGGCCTTAAACGGCAAGTTATAACAACAGCTGACCTAAATCCAATCGGGTGGAAAATCCTCATGGAAGTACTAGTCAAGGGCAGTTACCGATCTGTGCATGAAATTCCGTATTCATTTGTTGCCCGGGATGCTGGTGAATCCAAAATGGATTTTAAAGAGCAATTAAACTACTTGAAACATATTGGTAAATTAATCAGCAGCAGCCCTGAAGATCGGCGCTTTTTCGCATTTTGCTTTATTGGCTTATTAGGGGTACTTGTTAATATTGCCGCTTTGGCAGTTTTGCTTAATATGTTTCAACTTGATGAATTATCAGGCTCGATAGGAGCCTCACTGCTGGCCATGTTCCATAATTTTATTTGGAATGACAATGTAACTTGGAAAGAACGAGGTCAGCCGGTATGGTGGAAGCGGATGATACGCTTGCCGATGTTTATGGCTATCTGCGGCTTGGGAATTGCGCTTACCGCATTTTTTGCCCAGATCTTCGTCTGGCAGCATTGGAATATATATTGGGGTCAGTTAACAGGTATCATCGTTGCTACCGGTTGGACATATACAGCCAATAACCGTTGGACCTGGCCCAATTCTAAAACCGATAAAGCAATTAATCATGGCCAGCTAGTTGTAACACAGGAATACGCAAGCAAATTGTCTTAATCGAGGTGTCATATGAAGGAACGGGGTTTATCGGCAAGGACGGTTGTACTGCCGTTTTTACTCCACACAGCTATCGTTATTACAGCCTATTTTTTAGCCGACTTTCTACCTAAACACTATCCGGCAGGATTTATTAATCCTGCTCTGCCAATAAATCCTGCAGGCGTTATCGATAAGTTAATAAAATGGGATGCTCATTGGTATACCTACATTGTCGATTATGGTTATGACAAGCAAAGTATTGTATTTTTTCCTGCTCTCGTTATATTTATTAAATTATTAACCCTTTTAAATATAAGCACACCATTAGCCGGCTTAATAGTATGCAATATCTTCTCATTACTGAGTTTTTGGGCCATGGGAGCAGTACTGCGCCTTGATTTTTCCGAAAAAAAGACTTTTTTAGCCTTATTAGCATACTCGATAATGCCCACATCATTTTTTTTAAACAGCATTTATACCGAACCTTTGTTTATTACATTTGCCTTAACCTGCGTTTATTTTGCCCGCCAGAAAAAATGGTGGCTGTCAGGGATCTTTGCGGCTTTAGCAACGCTAACCCGTAATATTGGAATCGTTCTGGTTATCTTTTTATATATTGAGCTCAGAAACAGTAATTCACGGCGTTCAAAATTGCCGCTTATTTTGCCCCCTTTTGCTTTGCTTGGTTTCATGTTGTACAATTTCTTGCTAACCGGAGATATGCTGGCCTTTTACCACACTCAGCAGTTATGGGGACGTCAATTCGGCTTACCTTGGAGCAGTTTTGCCAATAATATAAGCATAATCTTCGCTGGCTGGCCGTTAGTTGAACCAGGAACAATTATTGATTCTTTTATAGTCACGTTAGCTTTAGCGGCTCTGCTGTTCTTAACTTTTAGTCCAAACTATAAAATCAGATTCTCTTATCTCATAGTTGGCTGGCTGTGGTTTTTAATTCCCCTATTCTCAACATCGCCTTACTTTCCGCTGTATAGCCTTGCCCGTTTCGTCCTGGTAATCTTTCCGCTCTACATATTTTTAGCCCAGACATCGAAAACTGCTTTTCACAGCTATTTTACTGCTGCTTCACTTACCCTGCTAATTTGTGCCAGCCTATTCATGAACTGGTATTGGATTGGTTAATAAAGTTACAAAGTCTTGGTCATCGGATAAAAGTACGATTGATTGAATAAACTTTATTTTTCCTGGCCATAATATCCTTAAATTAATTTAAGGAGCATTTCTTTTTAATGACATATACAGTTTGTGAAATCTGCGCAATCGAACAATATTGTTTTCCCCAGCTAAGCTCGGGGGACGATCAGTTAATAAAAACAGCAGTCTGTCCCGACTGCCTGAACAAGCTATATCATAGCCAAAATTTAAACCGCTATTAGGCGGTTTTTACATTTATCCAGAAATACTTCGTAAGGAGGTTTACAATGGCTAAAAAACAAAAAGTGGTTAATGTTGTATATCACTATGCCAAAAATTCGCTTATTGCGACTAATCAGGCCGAACTTAACTCCACGTTAGATGAGGGCTGGCAATTTAAAAGCGCCGCTCCTAACTACGCGGCGCATAATCCTTATATGCTGAACACAGCCTATCTTGGAATGTCATATATCTTTGAAAAACAAGATTTACAGTAAAAGCAGCTCGCTTGAGCTGCTTTTACATTTATTGCTAGACTGATTATCAAATTCATAATATTATGATAATAAAAGACCAAGGAGTTGTTAATATGATGGACTCAAAGAACCCGATTACTAACAGTGCTAAAATTGCTATCAGCATGGGTTTTGTTACTATTGGCATAGTATTAGCCGTCATATTGCTGTCCTTAATTTTTCACCACTGATTATACCGCCCGAGCAATAGCTATTCCAAGCCAAGTTGCCAACAGCCCAGCAGCAACACTTATTAGGATATTATAGGCGGCATATAATAGGGCTCCCTCATTTATAAGCGTGATTGTTTCATAACTGAAGGACGAAAAAGTCGTAAGCCCGCCAAGGAAACCTACCGTTATTAACAGTCGCCAATAGGGATTTACAATAATACGATCAGTTACCAACTGCATAAATAAACCGATTACAAAGCATCCTGCCAAATTTACGATAAGCGTACCATAAGGAAATTCACTGCCAAATCTTTGGTCCGCCCAGTCTGAAGCAAGGTATCTAGTCACTGCCCCGATGCCGCCGCCAAGAGCAACAAGGAGTATCTTTTCCAACAAGTTCACCTCTGTAGAATTATAGCTTATTTTAATCCTTGATAAACTATTTTATTTTAAGTATAACATACCTCGCTATGTAAAATGCTAGTACAGAAGCCAACTATTCGCAGGAGGTATGGAAATGAACTTAACTACCCGGGAACTACTCTACCTAGAAGACTTAACTAAACTATTTGAGTCGATTAATAAAAACTGCAGTCGCGGCATGCAGTCGACCAACGATCCTCAGGTCAAATCCCTATTACAGGGACTCGCTCAGGATCATCAGCAATGGATGGAATCTATATCGTCAATAGTCACCAGTAACGGTAACTTACAATAAGGGGGATTAACTTATGGCACAGCAAAAACAACAAACTCAAGATATGGAGTTAATTGGAACTCTTATATATCAACTAAAAATGGAATCCTCATCAATATGTACTGCTATTCTTGAAAGCGCCAATGATAATGTTAGGATGCAGCTCACACAAATCCTAAACAAAAGCCTGCAAAATCAAAAATCGGTATTTGACCTTATGAGTCAGAAGGGCTGGTATAAAACCGAAGCTGCTCCAGCTGAACAATACCAGCGTATTCAGCAAAGTTTCGTCACAATGCAGCAGCAACAGCAGCAGGCTCAAAGTCAAATGCAATAATCCGCCAAGGAATCTGAATTGTCTTTTTAGACAATTCAGATTCTTTTTTGTTAAAATCTCCAGTTAAAAGTTTGTTATATTTACCTAGGATTATGTTATTTAAACCTCACATACTAAAGTTAAATAAGCAAAGGAGGGAAAAATCTTGGGAAAAAATGCCGCAAAACGCAAGCAGCTGCGTCGCAAATATAAGCGTCACGCTGCGGCCTTAATGGGCGCAGCAATCATGACAGGGGCTGCTTTAACCGGTCTACCCGTTACAAAAGCTATGGCCGCTGAATCTCCGACAACCCGACCTCCTATAAAAACCGAACAAGCCGTAAAGGTTACAAAGGATACTCGCCCGCCAGGCCATGGCTGGCACCAGCATAAGTACAGCTGGCCGAGCGCTGATGAAAATCAGGCTTGGTATCAGGACGGAAAAATTTATTACCGCAGTGACAGCCGTCACGATAGGTATGATAGACATCACCACCACTACCTGCATGAATATGGGTATCGCTTTAACAATCCGGTTAATTACGTAAAATATACTGCTGCGACCTATGGTTTCGACTCTACACGTGATACTTTTACCCTGCTTACTGTCAATAGCAAACGAGCTCTTGTAGAAGTCCGCAAAAATGATACCGGAAAGCTCTTTAATGTTCTGCTCGAACGAACTTATGACCGTGACTGGAATATTGTTAATGTACGCGCTCTATAAACTTGGAGATGTTCAAGAATGAAAGCAAGAAGCAGGTTTTGAGGATATCTCAAAACCTGCTTCTTTTGTATGTAATAAAGCTATTATTCAAATCCCTAACCTATCTAAGCTGTATGTTTTGATACGTCAATACAAGCAAATTCACACTTATTAATATCAATAATTCTATCAGCTATCCGTTTAGCCCGCTCAATATCGGCTGAAAAATATAATTTATTATAGCCTGGCCCGGTTGATTTTAATAAGTTTTCCTTTTCCAGATAGGCTTTTGTATTTTGTGCGGTCTCCTCGGCAGGATCAAAAATTTTGACCTTTCCCATTACCTCACCAATAACCGGCGTTAGTAGCGGGTAATGAGTACACGCCAGAACGACTGTATCTACATCAGCCTTTACAAGCGGAGTTAAATATTCCTGGGCAGCTCGTTCAACCTCAGCTCCGTCGAAATTCTCATTTTCCACTAACGGCGCAAATTCCGGACAAGCCTTTGGAAATATCTCAACCTCCTCACTCAATGCCATGAATTCCGCAAGATGACGGCCACTGCGAATGGTCGCTTCGGTTGCAATTACTCCAATTCGTTTATTAGTGCTAGCGGCCATTGCGCTATGAGCAACTTTACTCATCCCGATAATTTGAAATGGATATTGTTTGTGTAACTTATCTAACAAAACAGTAATGGTATTGCATGCTGCCACAGCTACTTTTACTTTATTAACTGCCATGAAGTCTAAAATTTCATGTATAAAAGCGATTATTTCTCCATCAGTCCTCGAACCATACGGATTACGTTTAGTATCGCCAAAATAAATAATATCTTCATTAGGCAGAGCACTTCTTAGCTGCTTAAAAACAGTAAGGCCGCCAACCCCAGAATCAAAAACACCAATCGGCAGGTTACAGTCCATAACTCAACCCCCATCTAGATAGCAACATTTTTTCAAATCAATAACTGCTAATACCTTAAATAGTTTGATTACCTAAATTCTATTACCAATTGGGATTTCCTTCCTGTGATTCTGTATTATTATAACTACAGTAATTGCAAACAATATCCATTTTATTTTAGTTACCTAGCGTGTCTAATTCCATAACCTTATTAAAAAAAGATTGACATCTCTCTCTTTATATTAGCGAGAAGGCGGAAGCTATTTTATTCTTTCTTTAGACTTAGTTTAAAGGCTTTTATTTATTAAACTGTTTCGTTATAGCTAAGGTTTCATTTTTTGTATCGAATGCTAAGGCATTATCTAAAGAATGTTGGGCATTCTCCAAAAGAATCCTCCTAACTTTAGTTAGGTCTCGTGGCTTTATGCATCCACTCAAAACTAATCCTTCTGTTGACATGCTTATAGTTTCAGCAATTAAATCTCTAATGGCTTGTACTAATTCTTTACTCATTCCATTTACCTACTCCCTCTTCCTTCCACCTCCTCGCTTAATTAGATTATATAAATATTGGAAACAGTTAGTTGTAAAACTGTGACTGATTAGGTAGACACTTACGAAATAATTGTGTTAAACGTCGTTGTTGTAACAATAATAAGTTTTTTTAAAATAATAAAGGACACGCTTTTAATCGTGTCCTTTATTGCACATAATGTGAGAATATTTGCGGGAGAATGTAGGGTTCAATAAAGTCTTGCATTAGCCTAACGGTAGATTATAGATTTAGGACTTAAAATAAAGTTAGCATTGATATATAATCAATATCAGTTTTGATTACGTTGTACAGAGAATATCTAACTTACTAGAAGTTATCTTATTATCTTAGAGAAATTGTTAGCATAGAAAAGGAGTGGTAACAATTTACAGACGCCTTTTTCAATAGGATATCATTAAGGTACATTATGGGGTAAATAATATCGAAAATGAGTTTTTATCAGCAACATTAGATTTAGATAATTGCCCTAAGAGTCACGACTTAGCGGGCTCTGGCATACCAGATAAGTAATGCAAGGTTGTATACCATAGAGCACCACGTGATAAAAATGAATTTCGAAATTAACTTTTGCTTTAGATCATTTAAAACCAAATTCTAGATTTATAATTTACTCTAAAACAGGGATATCTCATCCCTATTTTTCTTTTTATGCAGGTTTTTCAATTACTATATCTAATTAATTAAATATCCATTATTTAGCATTAATTTGTATTATTTATTTACTGGAGGACTTTATGAACGATTATTGCCTTGAATCAGCACATCAAAGAATTTATAACACAATAACTAAAAATCAATTTTCTGAAGTAATAAAAAGCTATAACTCTCAAAACTACCGTTCAGCGACAGTTATGCTATGGAGCGTCGTAGTTTGTGACCTAGTCTATAAGCTTCAAGAGCTTGAGACAGTATATAAGGATCCTGGTGCTGCCTCGATACTTGAATATATTAAGTCAGAGCAAGAGTCTAAACCAACTTCATCCGAATGGGAAATGGAGATATTTAAAAGGGCAAATAAATCTACCGGATTGATTTCATTAAAACTGCAGGCTGACCTAGAGTATATGCAGAAAAACAGACATTGCTGTGCTCACCCCGTTATGACTTCCGAATATAAATTGTATACACCTTCTAAAGATCTAGTTAGATCTTTTATACGTTTAGCTTTGGAGGAACTACTAACAAAATCCCCCATAATGCATACGAAGTCTTTTAATTCTTTCTTGGCTGATGCTAATTCTATTTATCCTCAAATGGAATACGAACAAAAACGCTACTTCAGGTACTTAGATAATAAGTACTTCTCACGCTTAGATCGCGTAGGTATACAATATTACTTTAAGACCTTATGGAAATTTGTCTTTACTCTTGAAAACGAGCAGTGTGATTTACATCGTTATAATAATTATTTGATATTGCTACATCTTTTTGCCGAAAATCGAGAGCTTTTAACTACTATTATTCAAGAAGAACAACATCATTTTAGTAATATTAGTAACAATGATCCAATCAAGAAGCTTCTTGTTGATTTTTTAAGCAAACATACTCACGTCTTTAAGCTATTGAATGATACCGCTAAGGTTCAAATAGAAACATGTTCAAATACCTATGCTAGTTGCCTAAT
>JAAYSF010000047.1 GCA_012523975.1 Veillonellaceae bacterium | reverse complement strand
CTTCATCTACTTTGCCATTTTTCCTAGCAGTTTCTCCACGTTCCCAATATGGATAACCTGCATCAAATCCTTTCTCCCAATTCCCTATATTTCGTATCTTGTTTAATGAAACTCGATTATGCAACCCATTAATAATTACATCTTCTCTAGATATCACTTTTTCAATATTTAGGTTAACTTCAGTCTCATCATATCCACGATTTTTTACATCGAATAATAACTCTTTCATCGCTGATTTTGAAATAGATTTCAGCATACTAAGGCTTTGCTCTGATTCTTTTTTAGTATAATTACTAACACTCATATATTCATTCATAGAATTATAACAATCGCTATAAGCACTGAAAATATAATTTGAAAGAGGCTTTAAGTCAAAGGGGCTACAAAAATCCGTGATTATCCTTCCGGCTTAGAACCAGACCTCAAATCACGGAAAGCCTTTATTTACTTGTCTTATTACACCCTTACTTATCTACCCTCGACATCAACACCACGCACTCCACATGCCTTGAGTGCACGAAAAAGATAAGCCTCCAAGTTAGCTTTTTGATACAGCTGTCTCAGCGGTTAAAAGAAAATACCTAATATGTTTCCATATCAGCTTTAATACTTAAAAATACCAAATATACTGATATAGATAGGAAACGCTTTCGTAATTGCATCATTTCTTATTGTTATTATTTTTTAGAAAATGCAAATCGAATTTAATACATGCACCACCGTCCTTTGCATTAAAGGCAACAATACTTCCACCATGCATTTCTACCAGTCTTTTTGCAATATAGAGTCCTAGTCCGGCGTTACCATCTTTGGAAGAACGGGATTCATCTCCCCTGTAAAATTTATTAAAAAGATTAGATAGATCTTTACTACTAAACCCCTTTCCTGTATCACATACTTTAAAACAAATATTATAACAAGTAATATTAGCATTAATTGTTATTGTCCCATTTTCCGGCGTATAACAGATGCAGTTCGAAACGATATTGTCAAGAATACGCTCAAGTTTTACAATATCAACAGGGCATGTCATTTTAGCCTGGTTTTCATAAGTTACATCAACTTTAAAACCTATCTTTTTATTTTTTGCCATCATCTCATAACTTTCTTTTTTATACATTAAGAAAGAGTATATATCCACTGGAGTGATATTAAGCTCTGCGCCGGACGTTTCAAGCTCTGCGGCGTAAAGCATTTTTTTGATAAGTTCCGACCCCTTATTTGCATTGTCTTTTATTACCTGTAGATATTTTTTTACTTTTTGAGTATCAACATAATTGCCTTCCAGAAGTGATTCAGCATAGCCCTGTATTACAGAAAGAGGTGTTTTCAGGTCATGGGCAAGGGCTTGAACCATCTCATGTCTTTCCTGCTCTGCTTTCCACTGTGATATTAATGACTCCTTAAGTTCGTTTTTCATTTCATTAAATGCTTTACAAAGTCTTCCAAGCTCATTATCGGCAAAATAATCTATATTAAAATCAAGATCCTTCTCTTTAACCTTTCTTGATGCATCAATAAGCATATTAACTGGCTTGCCTATATTAGCGGCAAATTTCTTTGAAAAAAGCAACGTAAAGATTACTATATAAATAAACGGAGAAAAAAAAACTACAACAAATAATGGTGCAAGCAATATTTTATCTGATGTACTTGGATAATGAGGTGTTAATGTATATGATAATGAAACTGCTCCGCTTATCTTTCCTTGAGAATCGAATACCGGGATGATTCTTACATATCTCCCATCTGTACCGATGGTAGTATTCAATTTATTATATAGATCCTCTTTGCTATTTAAAAGTTTTTTATAATCCGTCCCATATATCATATTGCCATTTTCATCCATCACCTGATACAATATACCTTCTGAAGGAATTACTTTCTCAATGAGTTGTTTTTCGCTCCTGTTTAAAAGAATTACACCTTCTTTTCTGATATAGCCTTCAATATCAGGAATTTTCTTTTCATAGTAGTTGGCCGGATATATTTTTTTATATTCAATTTTTGTATAAATAATATAACCCGCATAATACGTAGCTATTGTAGCTATTATGCTTGATATGATAATCAAAATAAACGTTATTACAAATTGGGACTTGAGAGGCTTTCTTTCCAACATATCAATACACCCGCCAAATTTCGCCTTACATTATTCTGTTAAATCGGTAGCCGATACCCCATACTGTCGATATATACTCTGTATCGGGATCAAATTCAGCTATCTTTGCCCTTATGTTTTTCACATGCTCAGTCACAGTTGAAGAATCTCCTTCTGCATCATATCCCCAAACCTTCTCATAAATCTGTTCTTTCGAAAACACCTGACCCGGATGCATTAAAAGCAGTTCTAAAATGTCAAATTCTCGTTTAGTAAGGGAAATGATATTATCATTAATATTAACCTGTCTTGATTTTAAATCAACCGACAGTCTGCCAAAGCTAATCAACACTCTCTTGTTTGAGTTATTAAGGAAGATAGCCCTTTTCTCTCTTCTTAAATGTGCATCTATTCTCGCAAGCAGTTCATTAAGGCTAAAAGGCTTTATTAAATAATCATCGCCTCCTAGGGCAAGGCCTTTTATCCTGTCAGCCTCTGACTGTCTTGCACTCAAAAATATGATCGGGCAAAAAACTGCATCCCTTATTTTTCTACAAACTTCATACCCGTCAATGCCGGGCATCATTATGTCGAGAATAATGATATCCGGCTGTTCTTGGGCTTTTTTAACACCGCTTTCACCATCATATGCTGCTAATACAATATGACCTCTTTTCTCAAGAGAATCTTTTAAAAGAGTGACTAAATCTTCCTCATCATCAATGATAAGAATCTTACTCATACCATCATGCCTCCTTTTAATTTTTCTTTAATCAGATATTTTTCTGCCTTCCCACCTTTCAAACCAAATCAAACCTCCAACCAACATAACTAAAAAAAATACTGCAGCTGGAATAAGACCCTTTATAGCCTGAACTGCGATAAAACCTGCAGATATGATTTCGGGTGGTAATTTCATACCAGGCAAATATAATAAATATGCTCCTGCTAACCCTGTTAAACGAACTGGCCATGCCCACGGTACAAATTGCCAGATCTTATTGCCCAGACTTGTTGCCATCAAAGCAGCTATTAGAATACCACCGCCGCCAATCCCAATTGATGCACCCATTCCCCATGCGAAACTTATCCATAAATGGAATGCCAATAGTGGAAGGGTTCCAATCATAGCCATTAGAGCTGCTATAATAAAAATCGGCCAGGATAGGGGTATATTCAATATAAAACTTAATCCTACTAAAAGCGCCAATGCCGCAAGTAAGGTACTTGCCGATGTCAATAAGATAAGCATTGTAAGTTTTCCAAGGTACAAATCCCTGCGCGGTAGTTTGCTTCCGAGAAAGCCGTTGAAACTGCCGGCAAGTTCCTCCTGATGTATCATAATTCCTGATATTAAACCTGTACCCAACGGAATAACCAGTGCCGTCCATACTTCAAAAAATGCCTGAAATATTGAAATTTGAGTATCTATCGTTATTGCCTTTAATGAAAAATACCATACAATAAGCGCTGCTAAAATCATAGGTGTTAAAAACGTAAGCCATCTTATAGGCGTGCGCTTTGTCTTAATCCATTCTGATATTAATATCTTCATCATCTTACCTCCCTCGTAAAATAAGTTTTAGGAGACATCAATCTCTCCCGTTCGTTAAAAAATATATTTATACAGAAATAACAAAATTAGGTTTAATGACTCGATATTGCGTGGATTTCAAGATACAATAGTCAGCG
>JAAYSF010000046.1 GCA_012523975.1 Veillonellaceae bacterium | reverse complement strand
TTATTGTTAAAGGAATGTGAGTTGATAAATTCAAAATTAAGTTAATATGATGAAATATGACTATATATTTTTTTTCCCACTCTTTAGTGCTTGCAACGCATATTACCGTACGTTACGGCCCTTGTTGTTCTTTCTAGGGGAGTGGGGCTTGTTATTAGTTCATAAAATAACACACTATTTTGACAATAAGACTCGTAAATTAAAAGGATTTTAGATAAATTTAGCAAAATAGATACACAATGTAGGGAAATTACCTACATTGTTGTAGGAATCTCTCAGTGTATAAAGGAGAGGATTAGCTAGAATGTTATTTTACTTCCTGCCAGCTAGTTTCTTGGACATTCTACTTGTGTGAGCAATGCTCTTGCGGTGAGAATATCCAGTTAAACTAGATAACCAAGTTCCGTTTAAAAAGTAAGAAAGAGCTGTATTAATGCAAATGGGAAAGAGGGGATACCTATGGAGAAAGTCCGCTTGCCAAGTATTTCCAGGGATAATCATCAAGAAATTCAACGTTTAGCAAAAAAAGCTGGGATGGATCTCAACAAATGCTACCAGTGTGGCAAATGTTCAGCTGGTTGCCCGGTTGGTTTTGCGATGGATGAATCACCACGCAGAGTTATTAGATTATTACAACTTGGGTTGTTAGATGAGGCTCTAAAAACACACTCCATTTGGTTATGCGCGACTTGTGACACATGCAGTACCCGTTGTCCAAATGGAATTCCGGTTGCTGTTCTTATGGATACATTACGCCAGGAAGCCAAGCGCAGATCAATCATCACCGAGAAGAACATAAACTTATTTAATGAAATATTCCTAAGTAATGTAAAGATGTTCGGGAGATCACCTGAAGTAATTTTAAGTGGCTTATATAATTTAAGATCAGGAAATCTATTTCAAGACGCAGATGCCGGTTCCCACTTATTTAAGACTGGTAAGGCTCACATTTTACCAAGCAGGGTTAAAAATACGCAGGCTATAAAGAGAATATTTGCTAAGTGTCTTGAAAAGGGGGGGCAACATTGAAATACGCTTATTACCCTGGTTGTTCGCTAGATGCTACCGGTGTAGAATTTGATACTTCAAACAAACTAGTTGCAAAAAAAATGGGTGTTGATTTAGTTGAGATCCCTGACTGGAATTGCTGTGGAGCATCATCGGCCCATGCAGTTAATCATATGCTTGCCTTGGCTTTGCCGGCGCGTAACTTAGCTATTGCGGAGGCTGAAGGTTTTGATACCGTAGCTATACCCTGCGCAGCTTGTTTTGCACGGTGTAAGACTACCGCAGCTGAGGCACAATCTTCACCTGAAACGAAAGCCGAAATTAGTGACATAATTGGAATGGACTATCAAGCCAACATTGAAATACTATCTTTCCTAGATGTACTAGGGAAAAAAATCGGTTTAGACAACATAAAGGCCCATGTTATCAAGCCTCTCACCGGTCTAAAAGTTGCCTCTTATTATGGCTGTTTGCTAGTACGTCCTCCGAAGATTGCGCAATCAGACGATCCTGAAAACCCGATGGTTATGGACAATATTATGGCAGTTCTGGGAGCAGACCCAGTGGAATGGGGCTATAAAACTGAATGTTGTGGAGCTAGTCATGTAGTACCTGTTCCTAAGATTGGGCAGCAGATGATTCATGATATTCTTAAAAACGCTCAGATTAATGGGGCCCAAGCCATTGCAACCGCTTGTCCGTTATGCATGATAAATCTTGATATGCGACAGAAACAACTCAATGTCCAACTTGGGACTAATTTCAATATGCCAGTCTTCCATTTTACCGAACTTGTTGCCCTATCTTTCGGCTATTCTCCTAAGGAGATAGGTATACATAAGCATTTTGTACCAGCGGAAAGTCTTGTTGAGGATGCACTTAGTACAGGAGCAAGGAGGGAGGGCGCATGAAACGTATAGGAGTATTTATTTGTCACTGCGGCAGTAATATTGCAGCTACTGTAGATTGCGCAAAAGTCGCGGAAGCTGCTAAAGCCTTTCCTGGTGTATTCTTCTCCTCAGACTACAAATACATGTGTTCCGAGCCTGGCCAGGAATTTATAAAAGACTCTATTAAAAAGTATGACTTAAATGCAATAGTTGTGGCATCCTGTACACCACGGATGCATGAGCATACTTTTCGTAAAACTTTAGCCAATGGTGGTTTGAACCCCTATATGTTTGAAATGACAAATCTCAGAGAACAATGCTCTTGGGTTCATTCAGACATTGAAAAAGCGACTGATAAAGCCATTGATTTAGTACGGATGTCCGTCGCCAAAGTTGCCAAAAACGAAGAACTATTTTCAACAACCATTCCTGTACACAAAAAAGCCCTTGTTATAGGCGCAGGTATTGCAGGAATGCAAGCAGCCTTAGACATAGCTGATGCGGGCCATAAAGTTGTTCTTGTCGATCGGGAACCAACTATCGGCGGGAAAATGCCTATGCTCGATAAGACATTCCCTACAATGGACTGTTCCGCGTGTATCAGTACTCCTAAGATGGTTGAAGTTGCTCAGCACCCCAATATTGAACTAATGGCCTATTCTGAAGTTATTGAAGTAAACGGCTTCATCGGGAACTTTGATGTTAAGATCAAAACAAAAGCCAAATACGTAGACCACGTCAAATGCACTGGTTGTGGCTTATGTGAAACAAAATGTCCTAAAAAGGTTCCTAACGAGTACGATCTAGGTATGGGGCTTCGCTCTTGTATTTATAAGCCTTTTCCCCAGGCTGTTCCTAATAAACCTGTTATTGATGCACAGAACTGCCTTAAGCTTACCTCAGGAAAGTGTGGAGTTTGTGCTAGAGTTTGCCCAACTGGTGCTGTAAGATATGATGATACAGAATCATTCATTACAGATACTTTTGGTGCTATCGTTATGGCGACAGGCTACGATTTGTATAAATGGGAAGATGTTTATGGGGAATATGGCTATGGAAAATACCCTGACGTTGTAACAGGCTTGCACTTTGAACGCATGGTCAATGCATCTGGTCCGACTGGCGGTAAAATAAAACGTCCATCCGATGGTACTACCCCTAAGACCGTGGTCTTTATTAAGTGTGTAGGATCTCGCGATTCTGCAAAAGCGAAAAGCTATTGTTCTAGAGCGTGCTGTATGTATACAGCGAAGCATGCTCACCAGTTCGTAGACAAAACCCCTGAGGGTAATGCCTATGTCTTCTATATGGATGTCCGAACCCCTGGTAAAGCTTATGATGAGTTTTATGAGTCAACGCTTAGAGACGGAGCTGTGTACTTGCGCGGAAGGGTTTCTAAGATTTATCAAGATGGCGGTAAACTTATTGTTAAAGGTGAAGACTCGCTTATTGGCAAACAGGTTGAAGTCGCAGCGGATATGGTAGTACTGGCTACTGCCATGGTGCCGAGTGCAGGCTCTAGGGAATTGGCCCAGGCTGTTGGATTTTTGCCTGATTTAAATGGCTGGTACCAAGAGGCCCACCCCAAGCTGAGACCCGTTGAGACACCTACTGCCGGAGTGTTTTTAGCAGGAACCTGTCAAGGGCCGAAAGATATTCCAGACTCTGTAGCTCAGGCTGGAGCGGCTGCCGTTAAAGTTTGTGGACTTTTAAGTAAAAGTGAACTAGAGACCAACCCCATGACTGCCAGAACAAACACAACTGTTTGCTCAGGTTGTGGGATATGCGTCTCAGTATGTCCTTATAAGGCCATCCAACTACAAAGCATTACCGAACGAGATCACCATGGTCATAGGATCACCAGAAATGTTGCTTCTGTTAATAACGGGCTTTGTCAAGGTTGTGGTGCTTGTACAGTTACCTGTCGTCCAGGAGCAATCGACCTGCAAGGCTTTAAGAACGACCAAATTCTTGAGGAGGTGGATTCTCTATGGACGTGATAGAAGAACAAAAATGGGAACCTAAAATTCTAGCTTTTTGCTGTAACTGGTGCTCTTATTCAGGCGCCGATTTAGCAGGTCTTAATAGGATGAAGTACCCTGAAAATATCAGAATACTGCGGGTACCGTGCTCAGCTAGGGTTAACCCCCAGTATATATTAAGGGCCTTTCAGAAGGGTGCAGACGGTGTTCTAGTAGCTGGATGCCACCCTGGCGATTGTCACTACTCAACAGGAAACTACTACACAAGACGACGTTTTCTGATCATGAAAAGACTGTTAGAATATAGCGGAATCGATCCTCGACGTTTTCAAGCTAGGTGGGTCTCAGGAGCAGAAGCCGAGAAATTTAGAACTACGGTCACTAAATTGTGTGAGGACATTAAAGCCATAGGTCCTAACAGGAAGTTGAGGGGATTAAAGTGAGTGACACTACTGTCAAAATGCGAGATATAGCTAAAGACCTGCTTGATAAAGGCACCGTTGATTATATTATCGGCTGGGAAAAAGGTAGATTTAGTAATCAATCACCACCAGCCTTTATCACCTCAGCAGCTCACGTGGGTCGCCTAATCTGGGATGAATACTGTTTGGCTGGAACCGCTAAGTATTTGCTTGATGATAAGTTTCCAACCGGTAAGATTGGCATATTTGCTCGAGGGTGTGATGCACGAGCTATCAACCGTCTTATTCAGGATGGACAAATTAACCGAGAAAATATCTATATAGTTGGTATATGCTGCAGCGGAATGAAGGATCCGGCCACTGGCAATACGGCTGAAAAATGTCAATACTGTACTCACCCTAACCCTATTGTAAACGATATATTGCTCGGCGACCCAGTACCTGAAACAAACAAGCCAGAGCGTTTTAAGGCAATAGAAGAATTAGAGAGACTTTCCCCTGATGAAAAATATGAATATTGGTCTAAGCAATTTGAAAAATGTATCCGTTGCTATGCCTGCCGAAACGTTTGTCCTGCTTGTAACTGCCGTGAATGTTTTGTAGACCAATATCGTGTAGGGTGGCAAGGAAAACAGAACAATGAGGATGAGAACCGGCTCTTCGGTCTAACGCGAGTCTATCATATCGCTGATCGCTGCATTGAGTGCGGAGAATGTGCACGTGCCTGCCCTATGGGATTACCTTTGATGGAGTTAAACCGGAAACTTATTAAGGATATCAATAAATTATTTGGGCCCTATGAAGCCTCCATGGACACTGAAACTACCCCCCCTTTGGCGAAATACAATTTAGAAGATATTGAAGAATTTATGTAGGGAGGCGGCCAAAATTGAAAACAATCGCTAAATCTAGAATCAATGAAGTTCTTGATATTCTTGCTAAAGAATCAAAAGTATTAGTCCCAATGAAGGTCAATGGGGTTAGTAAGTATACCCCTTGGGGCAGCGAAGGAAGAATTGCACTCGAGGAAGTAAATACATTGTTGCCACCTAAGGATACCTTATTTCCTCAGACTGAAAAGATGTATTCTTACAAAATGGCTAACCAAGAAATAACCGAACTAAACATACACGATGACTCGGCGCCTCAAATAATCTTCGGCGTTCGCCCATGTGATATGCAGAGCATTAAATGTATGGATGATGTTTTCCTAACAAAGTCCTTTGTAGATGATTTTTATAAAAATAAGCGGGAAAAGCTCACTACTATATGCATAGGCTGCTCCAGAGTTGCCCCTACCTGTTTCTGTGATTCAATGGGAGTCGACCCCGGCAGGCATGAGGCTGCTGATGTTCAGATGTATGATTTAGGAAATTCATACGGAATTGAGGCTCAGACCGAAGCCGGTCAAGCACTTTTAAATAAACTACAAGGACTTATTCAAGAACAAGCAGGAGAGCTTACAGCAGTTTCCTGTACTTTAAAGGTTGACACTAGCGGAATATCAGATAAATTAGCTAAAATGTTTGAGCATCCCATCTGGAAAGAAGTCAGCCGTAAATGTATTGGTTGCGGTACCTGTACCTATCTATGCCCGACTTGCTACTGTTTTGACATGGAGATAAAAAACAATGGTAACGAAGGTTATCGTTTTCGTTGCTGGGATTCCTGTATGTTTTCCGAATACTCTAGAATGGCCGGCGGTCACAACCCAAGACCCAGTAAAAACGAGCGTATTCGGAACCGCTTTCTTCATAAATTGGAATTCTTTAACGAGCGGTACGGGAAAAATCTATGCGTAGGCTGCGGCCGCTGCCTATCGAAATGTCCGGTAAATGTTGACATTACATTGTTTATAGATAAAATCAAGGAGGTTGCCGTCGATGAGCCAGTGTAAGTGCGAAAACCCATTGGTTCCCTCTGTAGTCACGGTATTTAAAATTGTAGAGGAAACCCCTGATATTAAAACGTTTCATATAAGTACGAAGGACGGTAAAAAGCCTTTTACTCCAATGCCAGGACAACTGGGTATGTTCTCATTGCTACATGTTGGCGAAGGTATGTTTTCGGTCACAGCGCAAGGAGAAAACCATTTAGAATTTGCTATAAAAAAATGCGGGATGTTAACGGATGCTCTACATGAGATTAAACCTGGTCAAATGATGGGGGTCAGAGGGCCTTACGGTAATGGTTTTCCAATTGAACTATGCAAAGGGAAAGATATGCTTTTCATTGGTGGCGGCATAGGCTTAGCACCTGTTCGTTCTTTAATAAAATACTGTTTTGAGAATCGGGACGACTTTGGAAAAATAGACATAATATACGGTGCACGATCTATGAATGATCTATGCTTCAAGGAAGATCTTTTCGAAAACTGGCCAAAGGAACGAGATACTAACGTCCATGTGACAGTTGACACTGGTGACGAAAATTGTCCATGTCATATTGGGTTTGTTCCAGCATTCTTAGAGGAGATTAATCCGGATCCCACGGGGAAAATTGTTGTATTGTGCGGCCCGCCGATTATGATAAAATTCTGCCTAGAGTCGTTAACGAAAATGGGCTTTAGCGACGAACAAGTAATTACGACTCTAGAAATGAGAATGAAGTGCGGTATCGGCAAATGCGGCCGCTGTAACATTGGCAGCAAATATGTTTGTTTAGATGGTCCAGTATTTACCATGGCTGAACTTAAACTTTTACCTAATGAATTTTAATTGTAAACCCCGTGTACATCGATACAAAGCTTAATGATTATCCCAATTTAGCAAATTAAAGGGTTAATCCAAACAACAAATCATTAAAAGCAGCCCAAACCCCTTGTGATTAAAGGGTTTGGGCTGCTTTCGTTGAAGAGGACAAGGGGACGGTGGTTGTGTCTTGCGCATATATGCTATAAGTGATATGGGACAAAGACCAGTTAATTAAAGTCAAGGCCTTATCCACAATTTTTGTTTAAAGAAAAATAAGTACAGCAAATATAAACGCTAATATATAAGTGAGCCACTTTAGCACAAAACGCTCATGAAAAAATGAGCCACCTTAAGTAATTTAACCTTTAAAATAACTTAAGCGAGTCTGTTTTGGAGGGGAAAAGGTGGTAATCACATTGGAAGATTATGCTGAAATACGCAGGCTATTTAGTTCTGGCATCAGCAAGCGGGCTCATTGCCAAAAAACTCGGCATTGGATTTCATTCGGCAATGCTTAGACGAGTACGAACGCGAAGGTGTTCGTAAGCAGAAGCATACCGCAGGGTTCTTTGTATGCCTAGAGCCCAGTTTAACAAAGAATTTAAAATCAGGTTGTAAAGCAGGTACTTGAGGAAGGGAAAACAGCATCGTAAAGAGTCCGTCTTTTAATGCATCGAGATATTTTTACAATAGGCAGAGAACAAATTCTGCCTTGGGTACCTATCCCCAAGGCAGTTTGAGCAGCAGAATTAGTCATTTTAATTTCTATATGCAGGCTTTATCCAAGTAGATTGCTCTCCAAGATAGCGTTGTTTTTTAAAAAATAACGAGTGCTTTCTCAATTTATGGGGCATAAATTGAAATTGTAGTATATGAAACCTGCGCATACTATCACTGATTAATATAGAGGTGGTACTGTAGATTCTTGTTCAAAACTATTTAGGGAAAAAATTGTAATGCTACTCATTTTATGATATTCTATTATTATGTAACATTGGGAGGGGCATTGTGGAATACGTAGATCCTATTAAAGATATCGATAAAATTATTACCATTAGAAAACTACTGAGTCAGCAATCTCAGAGAGATCTTTTGCTATTTGTCCTGGGTATTAATACAGGCCTGAGAATAAGCGATCTGCTTTCGTTGCAAGTTAATGACGTATGGGACGGAGAGAAAGGTAAGGAATTTTTAATTATCTATGACGAAAAAAGTGGAGAAGAAAGAATATTTTATCTAAACAATAAAATACAAACGGAGTTAAAAAAATACTTGACCCTTTCCCAGTTAAAGGAAAGTGACTATCTCTTCAAGTCAAAAAAGAACAATAGCGCTATTACGCGGCAGCAAGCCTATAGAATTATAAACAATGCTGCAAAAGAAGCAGGTATTACCGGTAAAATTGGTACCCACACCCTACGAAAAACCTTTGGTTACCATGCCTATAGAAAAGGTATTGCTATATCGATTTTAATGAAGATTTTTCAACATCATTCTTACTCCGAAACCTTAAAGTATATTGGTATTGATAATAATGAAAATAAATTGGTTAAAGTAGACGTGAATCTATAAAAAAAGCCAATCTAGAAATCGCTATCGTCATCATCATTTGTGTCAAGCTCAACATTGGTAAAATCTTTAACAATATCTTCTATTACTTCAACTTGTAATGGTTCGTTATCTTTAATGAACTTGAATATTCCGTTATTAAAGTCTGTCCCAATTTCTTTGAAGAAAATGCCTTCATAGACAGCCTCTTTTGTATGTTTGAAAACCAGGTGATAGACTTCGTCTGTTTTCTTCACAAGGTAAGCTCTAATACCTTTTTCATAATTAATGCAGCAATTACCACCGGTTTCTTTGAGGTAACGGGCAACAGAGATAATATGGAGATCTACAAAAGGAATTTCCCTTAATAATGAATTAACAATGGATTCCTTAGCGATTTGTTCCCAGCGACTTTGGGCTGTTTGTCCAATAATTATTTGGGTTATTCCCTTTTCACGGGCGACTTCAGCAATTACCTTGTAGGCGGGACGTTCTTCATTATCCTTTAGAATAAAAGCATCGGCATCAATTGCTTTAGCTAACTTTCGCCATTTTGTAATGTAATTTGATTTTTCTGGGTCAAGCTCATCAAAAGGCTTGCTATCCACAGTCAAAATATAGAAGGGACAATCAAAGACTTTCGCAATCTTATGGCCACGCTGTATCAGGCGTTCACCATTTGGCCCATAATAGATACAAACGAGAATGCGTTCATCCATACAGCTTTTCTTTTTTAACATTTTGCGTCCACCTCGGATAATTAGTGTTATAGCGGCATCTTATAAGGCCACGAAACTATATATAATATTAACGTTTGTACCATTAGGAGTCAATCATTTAAGTGGGCAAACTAGGTAGTTAATTTTAGAACGTAAAAATAACTTGCAAGGAGGCGGATAGATGTCTTATTTCTACCTCGTAAATGTTATTCCATTTATATATGCTCTATTAATCCCCGTTCTGCATAATAAATTTAACGAGCGAATACATACTGGCTGGTTCGTTCTTTTGGTTCCTTTGGCAATTTTCCTTCACCTTTGTTCCTATATTCCAACTATTGCTAATGGTAATACAATCTATTTAACTCTATCTTGGATTCCATCATACAACATTAATGGGTCAGCGAATATTGATGGGTTGTCCCTAACCTTCGGTTTGATTATTAGCGGAATTGGTTTTCTTGTTATCTTGTACTCTATATATTATATGTCCAAATTAAAAGAGGCTTTGCAAAACTTTTATATATATTTGCTTTTATTTATGGGAGCAATGCTAGGACTTGTGTTTTCTGATAATATTTTTGTTTTATATGTTTTTTGGGAAATAACAAGTATTTCGTCATTCTTATTGATAGCATACTGGTTTGAGCGGGCAAAGTCGAGGTCTGGTGCCCAAAAATCCCTGTTGATTACCATTTTTGGTGGGCTATCAATGCTAGCCGGATTCATTCTGCTCTCGATGGTAACAGATACCTATAGCATTCAGGAAATGATCAAAAAGGTGGATATAGTTCAGTCACATTTTTTATTTTTACCCGCAATGGCTCTAGTTCTACTTGGAGCGTTTACAAAATCGGCACAATTTCCGTTTAGTATATGGTTACCCGATGCTATGGAGGCACCTACTCCGATAAGTGCGTATTTACACTCTGCCACTATGGTAAAAGCAGGGATATATTTAGTTGCCCGCTTCACTCCTGTTTTTGGCGGAGTTGGAGAGTGGTTTTGGTTAGTTTCAGGTATTGGTTTCATTACATTGTTATATGGTTCCATCAATGCAGTGAGACAGACGGACCTAAAAGCCTTATTGGCTTACTCGACTATTAGTCAGTTGGGCTTAATTATGAGTTTACTAGGATTGGGATCTGCAGCTTTATATTTTGATGTTGCTACCGATGGGGCGATATATGCTATAGCCGTCTTTGCAGCAATTTTCCATCTTGTTAACCATTCAACTTTTAAAGGTTGTCTTTTTATGGTAGTTGGAATTATTGACCATGAAATAGGAACTAGGGATCTTAAAAAATTAGGCGGCTTAATGCAATTTATGCCTGTATCCTTTCTGCTTACTTTGGCTGGAACTTTTGCTATGGCCGGAATACCTCCATTTAATGGCTTCCTAAGTAAGGAATTATTCTTTGCCTCTGTTTTGAATGCGGCCGAAATGTCCTTTTTTAACATGAAAGCTTGGGGAATAGTTCTGGCGGTTATTGCCTGGCTTGCAAGTGTATTCACGTTTATTTATAGTATGAAGATTCTTTTTAAAACGTTTTTAGGAAATCAAAAAGCTAATAAGTTAAAAAAGAAAGCACATGAAGCTCCAGCAGGTATGTTATTGCCTCCCGTGATATTGGCGGGCTTGATAGTGGCCATATTTTTCTACCCGAATATCTTGTCGCAATATTTATTGCAGCCTGCATGGAAAGCTGTCCTGCCCACTTTTGCCGAATCGACATCTTTACATATTGAAATTAGTGCTTGGCACGGTCTTAATACAGCATTGCTAATGAGCATTGGAGTAGTGCTTATGGGGACATTGATGTACAAAAATTCTAAAAAATGGTCCAGCATCTATCGTTTTTATCCCAAGGTAGTAACTTTGAACAATGCCTATCTATGGATTATGGAAAAAATGGAAGAATACTCGCGAAGAATAACTGAGCGATATATGACGGGCTTTGTTC
The DNA here is from genome assembly GCA_012523975.1 of Veillonellaceae bacterium. Lineage (NCBI taxonomy): Bacteria > Bacillati > Bacillota > Negativicutes > Veillonellales > Veillonellaceae > Veillonellaceae bacterium. Next base: position 10,891 of record JAAYSF010000046.1, on the reverse strand, counting down.
GGGATTATCTTGTCTATATCTTCGGATTTATAATCATAGCAGTGGGCGGAGCTACCTTGTTATTTAAGGGAATAGTCTTTGATTTTTCACAAGATGCTAAAGTTAGTTTTTATGAGTTAGTGCTGCTGCTTGGAGTTGTTGTTGTTTCGTTAACCGTTATTTTTGCAAAAACAAGGCTGACTTCCATAATCGCAGTTGGTGCATTAGGCTTTCTTGTCGTTTTCTTTTTTGTCCTTTTCCGGGCACCTGACTTAGCGCTTACTCAATTAGTTGTGGAGACAATAACAACGACATTGTTTTTGTTGTGCTTTTATCATTTACCGCGACTTAGACAAGAAAATAACAGTATACAATTTAAAGCGATAAATGCGCTAATCTCTATTGGGGTTGGCATTGTGATATCAGTGGTAGCTTTGTCAGCAAACGGAAATCGATTATTTGAACCAATTTCAGGGTACTATGAAAATTCTTATGAACTTGCAGGAGCCAAAAATATTGTTAACGCAATCCTGGTAGATTTCCGTGGTTTTGATACAATGCTAGAAATTTTAGTACTATCCATGGCTGGATTAGGCGTATATACGCTGATAAAGCTGCGTTTGGCTGGGAGGAGAGAGAATGAAGGAACCAAATGATGTCATTTTAAGGACAGTTACAAAAGTAGCGGTCGTTATCATACTTACCTTTGCTATTAATCTTTTTGTTTCAGGGCACCACCACCCAGGCGGAGGATTTATTGGAGGGCTGGCTTTTGCCGCAGCCATTGTTCTTCTCTTTCTCGTTGGCTCAATTGAGAAGGTCAGGAATAATTTGCATGTGGATTTTAAAGTGGTTTCCGGAATAGGGGTATTAATCTCTGTTTTCACAGGGGTGAGCGGGATGGTTACTGGAGAACCATTTTTAAACCAGGTATTCGGGTATGTTAATCTTCCGATTTTTGGTAAGACGGAGATGGCAACAGCTGTTTTGTTCGATGTAGGAGTTGCCCTGGTCGTGATAGGAACATCGTTGACCATCATTATGAGTATAGGTGATGATCGTTAATGGAAACAAGCATGTCAATTATTGTCGGAATTCTATTTGCTATTGGAACTTACCTAGTCCTTTCTAAAACTTTGTTTCGGATTATTTTAGGCACATCTATTATCGGGCATGGAGTAAATTTACTGATTCTTACAATGGGCGGTTTAAAAAAAGGAGCTCCACCACTTCTTGGATTTGAGGCAACTACTTTTGTCGACTCCTTGCCTCAGGCCCTTTTGTTAACAGCTATTGTAATTAACTTTGCAACTACTGCCCTCTTTTTGGTGCTGAGTTATCGGACTTACAAAGTATTAGGGACCGATGATGTAGAGCAATTAAGGGGTTGTGAGGATGAATAATTTAATTATATTACCCATTATCATACCTATCATTGCTGGAATGATAATGGTTATTTTCAGATATGGGGTTAAACTGCACCGGTATTTAAGTATTGCAGCGACAGCAATTATTGCTATTGTATCGATATTTTTGGCTGAGCAAGTTAAAGCTTCAGGTATACAGACCTTACAATTAGGTGGATGGGAGGCACCATTTGGCATTACTCTAGTTGCAGATATGTTTGCATTATTACTTGTGTTTGTTACTGCTATTGTAACTTTATGTTGCTTGTACTATGCTTTTTCATCAACAGATGCAGAAAGAGAGAGGAATTACTTTTATCCTTTGAGTTTATTCCTAATAGCAGGGGTTAATGGTTCGTTCTTAACCGGTGATATTTTTAACTTGTTTGTTTGTTTTGAAGTCATGCTGGTGGCATCTTATGTATTAATTTCATTAGGGGGAACTAAGATTCAGCTCAGGGAGTCGGTGAAATATGTTCTAATCAACATGATTTCTTCCTTCTTATTCCTTGTGGCAATTGCATTCTTATATGCTATGACAGGCACCTTGAATATGGCTCATTTATCCATGCGGATAGCAGAAGTTGGACAAGGGGGGCTAATGACAGCAGTGGCCTGTTTATTTTTAATAGTTTTCAGCCTAAAAGCAGGCTTATTTCTTTTCTTTTGGCTTCCGAATTCTTATAGTGCTCCTCCAACCGCTGTAGCGGCCATCTTTGCCGCTTTATTGACAAAGGTCGGAATCTATGCGATTATCCGTTTGTTTTCCATTATTTTTTATCACGAACCCTACATTACTCACTTGTTTATAGGGGTCTTAGCAGCAGCGACCATGGTGCTCGGAGCAATGGGGGCTGTAGCTTATTGGGATATAAGAAGAATTATTACTTATAATGTAGTGGTAGGTGTTGGATTTATTTTAGCAGGTTTTGCTTCTTTTTCCTTGGTAGGAATAAGAGGTTCTATATATTATTTGATTCATGATATGATCGTCAAAGCTCTTCTTTTTCTTTTAGGAGGAACAATTATTCATCTAACAGGCACAAGTAAGATTGGAGATATGAGCGGCCTCATCCGCCTACATCCCCAATTGGGTTGGATGTTTTTCATTGCAGCATTATCCTTGTCCGGAATTCCACCGCTAAGCGGCTTTGTTGGTAAAATTTTCATTACCGAAGGGACTTTTCATTCGGGCTACTTCTGGCTAGGAGGGATAGGTCTATTAACAAGCCTTATGGTGTTATACTCTGTGATGAAAATTTTTATGAACGTTTTTTGGGGATATACTAATTTTACCGAAGAGACGGAAAAAGGAACCATGGCTGGATTAGTGTTGCCATTAAGTATTCTAACGGCTTTAACTATTGCTCTTGGATTAGGAGCGGAAGGAATTCATGAATATGTGGATCTGGCAGTAGCGGGATTAATAGATCCTAATATGTATTTAAATGCAGTGCTCGGCGATAAATTTCAGCAGTAACTGTTATGAAGGAAAGAGGTGATTACGATGCCTATGCAAGTACTAATTAATTTATTTATTGGATTTTTGTGGATGTTCTTTCAAGATAATTGGAGCGGTTTAACCTTTATTAGTGGTTACTTATTCGGTATATTTGTGTTATTTATCTTACGGCGTTTTTTGTCTTCAAAATTCTATCTATTCACATTGAAAGATGTTATGAAACTCTTTTTTATTTTTATTCACGAACTATTTGCGTCAAGCATAGTGGTTATACAGAGAATCATAAGACCAAAAATTAATATCAAACCCGGAATTTTTTCTGTTGAAACTAGTTTGAAAGGGGACGTGGAAGTTACGTTACTGGCTCTGCTCCTTACTTTGACGCCGGGGTCAGTTGTGATGGAGATTTCTTCTGATAATAAGGTAATGTATATTCATGCTATGGATATTCCCGAGATGAGTGATTCGGTTCTGCGGTCCAAGGGTAAATTTGAAGAAGCAATAAAGAAGGTGTCAAGAGCATGAACAAGTGGATACTAGTTATTTCGTTATGTTTTCTAACACTCTCTATATTGATAATAATATATCGTTTAATAAAGGGGCCTACACCTCCTGAAAGAGTTCAGGCATTAGATGTTTTAGGAAGCTATATTATTGCGGGAGTAGCGATTTTTTCTGTGTTAATCCGAAGCACAGCCTTTTTTGAAGTAATTCTGTTGATAGGAATACTGTCCTTTATCGGAACCATAGCCTTTGCAAGATATATTGAAAGGGGTGTTGTTATTGGGCGTAAGCAATCTGATTGAATTATGCATCGCAATCATTATTCTAATTGGGACTATATTTGGTTTCCTTAGTGCCATTGGTTTTATGCGCTTACCAGATGTTTATAATCGTGCTCATGCTCTTTCAAAAAGCTCAACCCTAGGCATTTTATTCGTTCTTCTTGGGACATTTCTTTTTTTTCTATTTGTAGAGGGATATTTTAGTATAAAATTATTTCTAGGGATATTCTTTGTATTTCTTACCTCTCCTGTCTCCAGTCATGTAATTTGCCGAGCTGCTTATCGTTCAAATGTAGTACTGGCTCCTGGAAGTGTTCAGGATGATTTGAAGGAAGTAATAGAAAAACATACACGAGGCAATACATGTGACACAAGAGACGGTGTCGATTTGGAAAAAATGTAACAAAAAGGACGGTCCTATATGTCAATTGCGATATTATTAATTGTTAGTGATTAAATGTCACTGGCATTTTTTTTTACTTATATAATTATTATCTTAAGGTATTGGACAAAAGGATAGGTTGATTTATTCGCATTTCAGGTTCGTATCTATACAAGCATAGGAGGGAATCTTGCGAGCATGACAGTTGAGTGCCAGGTGAGGTGTCGGCAGTTATTTAGTAAGACAGAACCACCGTCCCGGTGTCTTCGATGTCTTTGGGGCTGAAGAAACTGAAAAAGAGCGTAGTTAGGCATATTTGCATCGAACTGACTTATTAGAAGAATAATATACAAAGCCATAAGTGTTCATAATCTTGTCTTATGGAGGATAAATTTGTGCTTTATATGTAAGACTAAAGGAACCAGGGTGAAGGGAGTACGCGGCGATACATGAAAAGACTTATCTTGGGGCTTATGTTTGTTTGCCTCGCAACTGTTATATATCTTTTATCTGTACCTACAACAGTGAATATCGGTTATTATACTGATGTAGGTAATATCATGCACGTAATTACAGCGGATATGAAGCACGACCGGATGATTTCATGGAAGTCGCAAATAATTGGTGAGTCCGGGAATTTAGAGATACGCCCCAAGCAGTCGAATAAAATTACAAGGATTAAAGCAGAGGCGGTGGAACTGCCTTCGTATAATGGCGGCAAGCCCTTCACGCTTTACACGTCGCATATTAGAAACCTTACGGTTGGAACTGACTATGAATATCGTGTCTCCGTTGGAAAACGACAATCTGCATGGAAAGAATTCAGGACGGAACCAGATTCAACATTATTTAAGGCGCTTATTTTTGGTGATTCACAGTCCTTAAATTATGAAGATTGGGCTAAAACAGCTCAGATAGCGTGGAAGAATAATGCAGATGTAGCATTTTTTATTAATATGGGCGATCTCGTTGATAATGGGCAAGACGAATTGCAGTGGAATGCCTGGTTTGATGGAGCAGCCGGTCTTTTGGAAGCAATACCTATAGTGCCGATCATGGGAAATCATGAGGCATATAGTCTTGACTGGAATATGGCCAAACCTAACTACTATCTTTCGCTTTTCGCTCTTCCGGTGAATGGTCCGGCAGGCCTAGAACGATACGCTTATTCCTATGATTATGGCGATGTCCATTTTGTTGTACTCAACACACAGCTAAAAGAGCTGCGGGAGTGGTACCCTGACTTGTTAGAGCAACAAAAGAAATGGCTTATAGAAGACCTTTCCAAAACCCAGAAAAAGTGGAAGGTAGTACTTATGCATCGTGGGGTGTGGATATATCCTTTTAATGGGCCGCTAGATGAGTGTGGCCAAACCTTTGTACCAGTGTTTGATAAATATAATGTTGACCTCGTATTTATTGGACATGTGCATTCCTATGCGCGGACCAAGGCACTGAAAAATGGTAAACTCGATCCATCAGGTACTATCTATATTTCGACTGGACGCAGCGGTGATAAGGTATGGGAAAAGTCTCCGCAAAAACCGGTGGACGAAATTTATTATAATCCGCTCGATATGCCGAATTACCTTGTGTTTGAAGCCTCTAATGATACCCTTAAAGTCGCTGCTTTTAAGCTGAATGGTGAGCTTATTGATCAAACTGAAATAAAAAAGCAATAGACCATGACAAAATCCCCCTTCGTAGGAGTATGACACTACAAATGGGGGATTTTTTGGTGTTCTTAATTAAAACTCGGGCTACTGGCCATTGATAGAATTACCATGAAAGTATCTGACATATAAATCTTGAACCCAATGAATCAATGCTTTTTCCTGGGAATTTTGATTTTTTCCGCTATACATATCAGTTTTTATTTGGCGGTCGCTTGACCAGTAATAAATTGTTTCTCCCAGAAATCCTATTGCATAACTTTGCTCCGCCGGAGTATTAATTATATTTTTCCCGGAAAATTCAGGCGGCGAAGGAATGCCTAATATCCCTAAAAGTGTAGGGGCAAAATCAATCTGACTCGCAAATGTTGAACTATTAAAATCGGCAAATGGCTGCAAATTTGTGCTAACAAAGATAAGGGGAATGGGAGCCAAGGTCATTTGCAGATATCCATTACCAAGCCCCTTGTAATTGTCATCCTGACTCGGATGGGGATTGTGATCGCTTGTGAAGATGATAAGAGTCTTATCGTCCATTAAATTCCGGTTTTCAAGATCACTGAAAAATTTTTGCAAGGAAATATTTTCCCAGTAAATTGCTTTAAGATAAAGATTTTTCTTTTGCTCATTGATAGTCATCGGAATATTATCATTAGTAAACCCGCAATATGGATATGGCTGATGCGAATCGATCATCTTAGTAACTATGAAAATTTTATTATTACGATTTTCCTCCAATAGCCTGATTGTTTCTTCGTACATAACGTCATTATGGAAGCCCCAGCCGCTGCTTCCAACATATCCTTGTCGTTCAAGATCTTCTTTCGCTCTGTAAAGCTGCATCCCAAAACGTTTTTTATATGCTCGGAATTCATCATTATAATATTGGCTGGTAGCCTCCAAAAACACTGTATCGTAACCGTTATTCTCAAGAGTTTTAAATAACGTGACATTATTATCGAAAGATTGATCGTCTGAATAAATCGACTGGGAGAGAAACATTGAATTGAGGCCCTGAGTTGTAGGCTTGTTGGAAGTGTAATAGTAATCGGAATGGGGATATTTGGCCAATAAACCATCTAAAAATTGAGTCGTCTCAGCTGGAATTTTTGGATTATAGAAATGTAAATAATCTCGATGGAAAGATTCAGCGATAATTACAACTATTTTTTCATATGGAAAAGTCTTTTGAGTTGAAACAGGTTTTTCATTAACCGCAATTTTCAACTCACTCAATAGTCGCGTTTCCTCTTCTGTAAATGCTACACGGTAAAGCTGGCTAGAGGCGTTCACTTGTATAGCGTCATTTTTTAAAAACTCTCCTATTAAGTTTATAGTCACAGACTCAGATATCATATCGCGTGATAAATTTCTTGATTTTTCTATTTCTCCTTCCTCATAAAAACCATTAGCCACCAGTGCTTTTGGGTATACGTAAGCAGTACCAATATTAATAAGGTTAGCCAAGATGCAGATCGCAATAAGAGTACAGACATTTTTTGTATGCAAACAGCCTGTCTTTTTCGGAGTTTGAAATAATAACATTAGAACGGAAAAGCTTAATAATATGCCTAGTAAAACAATCTTATCAGTAGTATATAGTACACCCATTATTGAATAATTATTTAAATTGTCAAAAACGACTCTTTCAATATGCGTTGATGTAACAAAAAAATATATTGTATCGCTATAAAACAATAAAATGGTAAAAAAATATGACAAAAAGTATATAGTTTTAGACAGTTTATTACTCCATTTAGTATATATGTAGCCGGCAAGTAGGACGAATATAATATTATTAATCACACCTGTAAGAACTGACATTATAGTTATTGCGCTAAAATTTAAATTTAATGATTTGATAATAATAATTGAGATGGCTATCCATAGAATTGCCGTAACCATTATTGGACGGTAATCTTGTACACTTTGTCTGACGAGCGCAATATGTTTTCGAAAAGAAATTAACATGACTGCTAATAACATATCACGTAAAATAGCATTAGATACATCAAGTGCAAATAGCCCTGTCGGGAACTCGGGTTCTCCGATGTAGAACTGAAATGAAAGATAAATTTCTACGCAAAAAATCACCAATATTGCGATAAGCTTATTTTTGTGCAGGAAAAATTTCTCTTTTAAAAGTGCTCCTTTAATTGTAATAACTCCTTTCAAAATACCTTGTTAGATATTGGCTGCGACACAGTATAATATAATCTTATATTCATTATATTTCTACCAATACCTCCAAACACTTAGAAGAATACTAAAGCACCTGATATAAAAAAATTAAAGCCTGCAACAATGGCATTGCCGCTTTGATATGCTTCCATTGTTACAGGCTTTAGCGTTTTTAGCGAATAAATAATTGAGTAATCATCATACCGTAGGGCCCGCTTTTAATTATACCAATGCCGATTTTTGTATAATTAGCATTGAGAATGTTAGCGCGATGGCCTGAAGAGTTCATAAGGCCTGTGTGAGCTCTAGTAACAGATGAGTTACCAGCAATGTTTTCACCGGCAGTTTTATAGGTAATACCCTGAGATTTGAGAAGGTCAAACGGAGATCCGTATACTGGAGATTGATGCCCAAAATAGTTGTTTTCGATCATATCCATGCTTTTCATACGAGCGGCTGTAACCAAACGCATATCTATTGTGAGTGGTTTTAAGCCGCGGTTGATGCGTTCTTTATTTACGAGGTCAACCATCTGCTGTTCTTGGGCTGTGATAGAAGCTGTTAGCTGGTCATCCTTAGTATTTGTTTGCTGTGGTGCTGGATTATTGTCAGGAACGGGAGTCGGCTGCGGCGCCGGAGCAGGTGCAGGTTTAGTCTGCGAAACTGGTTTTTGTACTAGATTGTAAGGTTGATAACCTTTGCTAATAAGGTATTGGTTAAACTGTTGATAGGCATTCTTTTGCTGTTGTGATGAGTAATAGAGAGTCGGAGCTGCTGCTGCCGGCACAGTGGCGGTAGCAATGAACAAAGCTGATAGAATGGCAGCCGTTGTAGTACGAATTTTTCTCACTGTGTTACTCCTTACTTATTAAAATTAGTTTATCTATATTCTTTTGTAAACAACATTATAGCGTAAGACAATTAACTTGGCATCCTACAATATTTGTCATGGTAATCTAATGGTATTATCTTTCTTATGATACTGTTGGAGAAGTATGCAGAGTTAGAATTATGGGAAATGTAAGAGGATTTTGTGGAAGCGTATGGAATTTTTCAGGAAACTAACATTAGATAAGGGCAGAGAGAAAAGGGGGCAAAATGAATATTAGAATAAGAAAAGAGACAGAGCGCGATTATCGAAATGTAGAAGATCTAGTTCAAAAAGCCTTTCAAGAGGCACAATTTAGTGATCATAGTGAACATCTGCTGGTAAGCAGACTAAGAAAAAGTAACGCTTTTATAGCAGAGTTATCTTTGGTAGCTGAAAAAGCCGGACTGTTAGTAGGACATATTCTGTTTTCAAAGGTTAGAATTGTTAACGAAAGAAAGATAGTAGAATCACTAGCTTTAGCCCCAGTTGCAGTTTTGCCGGAGTACCAGAATAAAGGTGTTGGCAAGCTGCTAATTCGGGAAGGCCTAAGAATTGCGCAAGAACTAGGATTTGAGTCTGTCATTGTTTTAGGACATGAACACTATTATCCAAGGTTTGGCTTTAAGCCGGCTCGGTCTTGGGGAATCAAGCTTCCATTCACGGTGCCGGAAGAAAATTTTATGGCTTTGGAGCTAAAGGAGGGTGCCTTAGATGATGCTGCGGGCGTTGTAGAGTATCCGCAAGAATTTAATATTATAGGAAATTAAAGATATCATTAGTATACTTCAACAAAAAAGAAAGGAAAATTAGTTTGCGGGAATATAAAGTTTTAGAAGTTAAAAGAAAAGGGCTATTAGGAACTTCACGTTTAGATGCAGAGCGTCTTGAGGAGATTCTTAATGAACAAGCCCAGAATGGCTGGATTTTCGACAAGCATTTAGCAGGAGAAACATTAATTCTCGATAAAGATACTGTTATGCTGGTTTTTTATAGGGAAAATTAGTTTAATCGACAGATAAGTGAGGATAACTATGAAAAAGAAAATTATGAATACAACTTCAAACAAAGCATCTTCTGAAAATCCAGGTGCTAAGATGTCATTAGGCTCAGATGCCCTTTTTATTGCCTTGGCAGGAATTTATATTATTTCTCGCCCCCTACTCGTAAGTTCCACAATAATAGATATAGCCGTAGGGGTATCTTTATTGCTGATAGCGCTAAAGCAGTACATAATTGCAAGAAGAAGTAAGCAATAAGGAGGAAAAGAGGATTAATATGATATCAGCTATGAGGTGATTTCGGAAGATAACATTACCTGTATTAAGGATTTATGCAATGATTTAATGACTTATCGAAAATCTAAGGCCTATATCCACTCTGAGTTTTTTGATAATATGTGTTTGAGACCAGGATGCTTCCGTCCATTAAGAGTGCTAAGGCTAACTATATAATAGTGGCTAAAAATGACAATGAACTTATAGGATACGCATAAATACAGGTATCGGCACTGCACTATTTGAAAAGTCGCTTGATTGGTTAAATTCTTTTGAGTCAATAACTGATCTGTTTATTTTTGTATCAAATGGTAACGATAATGCATTAAAATTCTATCAAGACAAAGGTTTAAAAATTAGTCATCAAACACTTAATGGGTTCATCACGGTATTAAGAAATAGTTGACAATAATCAAATGTACTGGTATAGTAATAATTCCAATGCGGAAATAGCTCAGTGGTAGAGCATCGCCTTGCCAAGGCGAGGGTCGCGAGTTCGAATCTCGTTTTCCGCTCCATTAGTCGGGGCGTGGCTCAGTTTGGTAGAGTACCTGGCTTGGGACCAGGGGGTCGCAGGTTCGAATCCTGCCGCTCCGACCAGTAGATGTTAACCAATATATAACAGTTGACATAAACTTCAACAAATGATATTCTGTATAAGTCGCCTCGCATGGCGGAAAAATTTGGATAAAACAATCTTGTTGACTAGCAGAGTAAACATGCTAGGATAACAAGCCGCTTGTAGTAAAGCGACAATGTTCCTTGAAAACTGAACAATGTAAGGTTTAAACAATATGCCAGATGTGCGGTGCTTTTCGAAGCACAACTAATAAATTCTTTATTGATTATAAGAGCCATCAAGGCTCCAATAATATAAC
>JAAYSF010000045.1 GCA_012523975.1 Veillonellaceae bacterium | reverse complement strand
TTCCAAAAAGGCTATAACGCCGCGGCGCGGGTTATAACGACCATGGACGAGATGCTTGATAAACTAATTAACGGCACAGGCGTTGTCGGACGTTAAGAGGTGAAATGAATGCGAATTACCAATAATACCATGGCTTACAGCTTTCTAAACAGTTTAAATAAGTCACTTGAGCGTCAGTATGATATTCAGGAGCAACTTGCCGACCGTAAAGCTATTCACCGTCCTTCTGACGACCCTATCAAGACTATTCGCAGTCTGCGGTTTAATTCTAACTTGAAGCAAAACGAGCAATATACGCAAAACGTCAAAGATGCTCAATCATGGATGGAAACGACCGACAGCGCAATGTCAGATTTAAGTTCGATTATGATTAATATTAAAGAGCAAGTCGTTCAGGCAAGTAACGGTACAAACCCTGAAGATGCCGTCAAAACTATTGGCAAAGCTATAGATAATCTAATTAATCATATGATTACTATTGGCAATACCAAAATCGGCGATCGCTATATCTTTGCGGGACAGCAGGATAAAACCGAACCGTTCAAGCGGGTTGGCGATGAAATCTTTTATAACGGCGATGCCAGTAAGATTTCAATGCCAATTCAGCCTGGGGTAGCCACACCTAATCAAGATAGTGTTAATCTCACTGGGTTCGAAGTCTTTGGTGATGGATTAAGCGTTTTAAATAACTTAATTGAGATAAAACAAAAACTGGAAGACGGTTCGGCGGAAAGCCAAAAGTGGCTGTCGGAAACCGGCTTGAAATATATCGAAGACGGGCACAACAAGATGCTCAAATCCCAAACAGAACTCGGCACCAGAATGTCGATGTATGAAATGGCCCAGACCATGATGGAGAAAAATAACACAATAATCACCGGTGATGTAGCTGCCAATGAAGATCTTGACATCCCGAAAGCCATTATCGATTTCAAAAATGCCGAAAATGTCTACCGAATGGCCCTATCAGTCGGTGCCAAAATAATGCCGGCGTCGCTGGTGGACTTCTTAAGATAGAAAAAATACAGTATGCTCCATAGATTGCACTTCATAAGAAATAGGGTTTGGTCTAGCAGATACAGCAACTTGATAATTTAGGTAAAGGAATACCTTATATATGTAAATACCAAGGAGGGTATTAATATGAGGATTACCGGCTCAAGTATTGCTATGGCCAGCCACCATAGCTTGGAGGAACGTGACCTTCAAAGCGAATCGCTCAGGGTATGGGGTGACCCCAAAGCCAAAGACTTGCAATTATCGCTGGAAAATCAAAACAAAAACAAGCAGACAATCATAGAAATTTCGGCAGAAGGTAAAGAACTCGCCGCCCAACAGCAACAGGCTGTTTCAGCGGCCAAAATTGAAGACGGTCTTTATCTCAGTGATAAAGATCGTCAAAAGTTACTGTTACTGCAAAAGTTCATTGAGGCCTTAACAGGTAAAAAGATCAAGTTCAATTTGCTTACTAAAGACCAAAGTAGAATTGCCAGTCAGAGTATAAACCTTGGCAATGTTCAGCAGTTGCAAGGGTGGGGGCTTGAGTATCATTCCTACCGCAGCCACTTCGAGCGTGAAACTGTCTCATTTTCAGCTGCCGGGATTGTTAAGACAGCAGACGGACGAGAAATTGATATCTCAATGACGCTAAATATGACCAGGCAGTTTGCTATGGAACAACGGATTGATGTTAAAGCCGGCGATGCCTTAATTGATCCCCTGATAATCAATTTTGACGCGCCCGCGGCAAAACTCACGGATACCAAATTCAGCTTTGATTTGGACTCTGACGGTCAAGCTGATCAAATTTCCTTTGCCGCAGCCGGCAGTGGTTTTTTAGCCCTGGACCTTAATAATGACGGTATTATTAATAACGGCAAAGAACTTTTCGGCCCCAACACCGGTAATGGCTTTGCCGAACTTGCGGCTTATGACAGTGATAATAATGGCTGGATTGATGAAAACGATTCGATTTACGACAAACTACGGATTTGGACAAAGGATGCTAACGGCAACGACCAACTCTTTGCCCTTGGCCAAAAAGGAATCGGTGCTATTTATCTTGGCAACCTAAATACTGATTTTGCCATGAAGGATGGCGCTAACAATACTCAAGGACAACTCCGCAGCACCGGCATTTTTCTTCGCGAAAATGGCACAGCTGGTACTATACAGCAAGTTGACCTGGCTATATAAGTTGTCCACTCTTGAGCAATCTCATCCCCTAATCCCCTCTTGAGAGGGGTGGCGCCGCAGCGCCGGGGTGTGTAAAAGGAGGCCTGATAATGCTCTGTCTCAACATATCGCAGCAATACGCCAAAATCGCCATAAACACAACCAGACCTCAACTTAATCTACAGACTACCCGCCCGCAAATCGATATTAATTCCCAGGCCGCCAGACTTGAAATCCGTCAGGCTACCGGCGAACTGGAGCTAGATTATACGCCCTATCGCTACTCAATCGGCATTAAAAATATCCAGGATATGGCCCGCGATAATGCCCGCGAGGGTAAGCAGACCGCGTTGGAGACCATTGGTCGGATTGCCCAGGAAGGCGATCGAATGGCGCGGATTGAGACTAAAGAAAATGCTATTGCCGAAATGTCGGCAGAGGCCAATTTGCCCGAACTGCCGGAACTAATCTGGGTGCCGATTGAAAAACCAGACATAAGCTATAAATTCAATCCTGCCCAAATAGAATATATTCCGGGTAATTTGGATATTAATCTCAGACGTGGCACTGTCGATGCTAACCTAGACCGCGGCACAGTCGATATCCGTATCGCCCAGTATCAAAGTGTAAGGCTCTGGATAACTGAAAACAAATACGATATTCAAGCATAGGCACTTGGCAACCCCAAGTGCCTTAAAAAATAAAATCCCCTCTTGAGCTATAATAATCTTATACATTTGACGGAGGTATTATCATGTTAATCCAATCAACCCGTTTTGGCGAAATAGAAGTCTCTAACCAAGATCTATTATCCTTCCCTGACGGCCTGCCAGGCTTTCTTGATGAAAAAAAATTTGCCTTTTTACCGCAAGGCCAGGACAACCCCTTTGCTTTACTACAATCCGCGATCAGCCCAGACCTAGCTTTTGTAATAGTAGAACCGTTTACTTTTTTTAGCGACTATAGTTTTCAACTCTCTGATGACTTTGTTCAAGAGCTAAAGTTGTCAAAGGAAAATCCACCGCAAATATTCAATATCGTAACTATTAAAGAAAATCTTGAAAATGCTACTGTCAATTTGCTTGCCCCAATTATAGTAAATTGGCAAACAAAAATCGCTCAGCAAATTATTTTAGAAAAAACGGAATATACTACACGTCATAAACTGTTTCCCAACGGACTGCCTCACAAGCAAGAATCAGAAGGGGGCAAGTAAGCATGTTGGCTTTAACGCGAAAAATCGGCGAAAGAATTGTCATCGGCGACAACATTGTCGTAACTGTCGTAGATGTAAAAGGCGATAATGTCAGACTAGCCCTCGAAGCCCCCAAAACCATCAAAATCTACCGCGGCGAGATATACGATGCCATTGCTGCCGAAAATAAACAAGCCGCCGCCCCTGTCGATATGAATGCATTAGATATGTTCAAGGACATCAAGAAAACAAAATAGCACAGTATACCTGATTGTCATTGCGAGCGCAGCGCGGCAATCTCATTCCTAATCCCCTCTCGAGAGGGGTGGCCCACAGGCCGGGGTGTGTTTTCAAAAATTTCGACAAGATTATTAAATATAGTCCTAAATCCACGAAAAACAAAGCATTATCACAATAGTCACACAAAAACCCTGAAAAACCCTAAAAATAGCCTTTAGAGTATAGAGTTTATCCTACGATAATATTAATGTAAAAGTCAATAAGCTCGTCCCCCGATCCGGCCGGCGAGGTGGACAGGCTCGAGACAAATAAAACGGGCAAGGATGCCCGGATATGTAAAATCAAGGAGGAAAAAACCATGATTATCAATCACAATATGGCATCCCTTAACACTTATCGCCAGTTGAGTGCCAACAACGCTCAAACTAGCAAATCCTTAGAAAAACTGTCCTCAGGTCTTCGCATCAACCGCGCTGGTGATGATGCTGCTGGTCTTGCTATCAGCGAGAAAATGCGTGGTCAGATCCGTGGATTGGATCAAGCGTCTCGTAATGCACAAGATGGCATTTCTCTTATTCAAACGGCTGAAGGTAGCTTAAACGAAACTCACAGTATTCTGCAACGCATGCGCGAATTAGCTGTACAGGGTTCTAACGATACTGCAACTGATAGTGACCGTAATGAAATACAAAAAGAAATTGAGCAATTAAAGTCAGAAATAAATCGTATCTCTGATACTACCGAGTTTAATACTAAGAAACTGTTGGATGGTTCTATCGGCCAAACTTCAACTATTACTGGAACTAATGCCGCACGTGTTACTTCTATGACTCCAGTCGATAGTACGATTGAAGGAGATTATACAGTAACGTTTTCCAATCAGAAAGCCGAAGTTGCAAAATTTCAAGCTGCTAGTGGAGTGCAAGAAGCAAATGTTACAATAGAAAACACCGATGCAGCTGGTGGTTTAAAGGCTGGATCTTACACCTTAGAATTTACTGGGGATAATGATAACGCAACTGTTACTTTAAAAGATGTTAATGGCGAAACTGTTGCGACAGCGAGTGCGCAAGACTTTACAGGTGGAGATATTACTCTTACCGATGGAACAAATGACCTCATAACTATTGCTCAAGACTCTTATAACGGAACTTCTGGTAAAGTGAAGTTTGATGTAGAAATTACAGCCGATGTGAGTATTGCTAATGCAGATGGCTCTACTACAACTAAATCAGGCGTAAAAGCAGATGCCAATAGTGTTATGTCTGTTGGCGGGCTTGAAATTGGCGTAACAAGTTTCTTGCAAGCAGACGATGCGACTGTAAATGTAACAAATAACGGACTTAACTTCCATATTGGCGCAAACCAAAACCAAACCACTCGTCTTGCTGTTAGCAAGATGGACACTACATCCTTGAATGTAAATGATGTTGACGTTACTAGCCAGTCTGGTGCAGAGGCTGGCATCACTAAACTAGATATTGCTATTCAGAAAGTATCTGCTGAAAGATCCAAACTTGGTGCAGTTCAAAACCGTTTAGAGCACACTATCGCTAACCTCGGAACTTCCAGCGAAAACCTGACTGCTGCTGAGTCTCGCGTACGCGACGTAGATATGGCGAAAGAAATGATGAACTTCCAAAAGAACAACATTCTTTCCCAAGCTGCTCAAGCAATGCTGGCTCAAGCCAACCAACAACCTCAAGGCGTTCT